>CAZNMS010000017.1:36525-43274 GCA_964573505.1 uncultured Planctomycetaceae bacterium
CACTCCGTTTGCAGCGTCCCACAATGCGGACAAACCGCCGCCGCGACTTTGGGAATGAGCGTGAAGTGCAACGACTGATTGGTCCGGTCCTCGCGTTGATGAACAACTTCAAAGTCATCCAACAAAAGGACGTCGCCCCACCACTGCAACTGCTGCTGACTACAACTGCCATGCATGTCCGCCATCCTTGGCTCGCGTCAATGATCTACTCCGACTCCCGCCCTCCCATACCACAACCTGTAGCCCTTACCCAACACGAATGGCGGAGAGCCTGTTTTTGCCAACGGCGCGCAGAGCGAAATTAATCTCGTGATACCATCGCGAATTAGCGCTCTTTCACTCGGCCAATGAATATCGGTTTCGACCACGAATGAGTCGGGGCGGACGGCTTCAATAGTTTCCGGGCAGAACTTGTGGCCGGCGTTGACAATTAACTGACTGATCGCGTCGATCGTCACTGGCAGCAGTTTACTGACATTATCTCGAATGCGTTTCCATGTGAAAGTTGTTTCGTCAAAATCGCCGACAGACATAATGCCCTGCAGAGCGCGATGATTCTCGGCCAGATCGTGCAGTTTGTCATAACTAAAGTTGCAGCCGTGCCTGACGGCAGCGAGCACGAGGATCTGCCAATAGTCGAGACCCGTGCGTCCCCGTTTCGCCCCCACTTGTTCCCCGAGAATATCTCTCTCAATGAGCTTGAGAATATCATCACGCAATTGGGGCGTGGCATAGATGTGTTGCAGAGCCATGAGAATGGGGATGATCTCATCCCGGCAATTGCGATTGAGTACCACGTCCAAAACATTTCAGCCGACCAGTCGGAGTTGTGGTGAGTAGGCTCTTCGCATCCGTTCGCTCCTCGAAGCTGTCAGCATTGAATCTCAAATTTCCCGGCGTTTGTTACGTTTGGAAGTCTAGATATGTTGCATCTTCGACCGGCATTCTTTCAGTTTCTCCACGAAATATAGGTGAAATTGAATTTTCGGACGGGCACTAGTGCCGCGACCGCGAAATAACCTTCCAATCAAAATGGCATCCGTAATGTGAGCCGCAAGGCGCTAGCCGCGGGTTCCTGACAGATGCGGCACCCGCAGCTAGCGCTTTGCGGCTCACTTCGATTGGCAGGTCAATTCTCGGTCGTGGCACTAGCGAGACTCAGCAGACGCTTATTGAGCGACCTGCAGCCAACGAGGGCCGCTCAGTCACCGACTTAATGGTGGACGCTCTGGCTGCTGCTGCGGACTCCGTGATTCGCGAACGCGAGTTGATACGACTGACGCGGTCTTTAAGTCATGTCCTTGTCGAAGCTCAGTTGCATCCAAAGGCACCGAACGCGGGCCTGCGTCGAACCGCGCGGCGACATTAGCAATCAGTGGAATCGAGCTGAACGACCTCGCCCGCGAGCTGCTCTCGAAACTGCATGATTGGCAGCCTTTTCGATCGGGTGTCACTGAGCCTGACGCATGGTTGCAACAACGCGCTCGACAAGATCAAGAGCGTCGTGTCGCAGCTGTCGTTTCTTGCCTGTACCATGCAGTTCCAATCGAGTGGCGGACAAGACGTTCCGTAAAAGCCGGCACTGCAAACCCTCAGCTCGAACGAGTTCACTCAGCCAATTCTCCCTTCCTCCGCCGACTAGCCATGCCACTTCGCCAGTTATCTCAGAGCTTAATAATACTCCTGTTGTTATGCGTGCCTGCACGGTCGGAAATGCTATTTGTAAAGCCGTTCCTGCAATCCCACTGCTTCGACTGCCACAACAGCGAAACGCATGAAGGGGGCCTGAATCTAAAGGAACTCGCGTTTCAACCAATGCATCGTGTTAATGCGATAACGTGGCAGAAGCTGTTTGACCGAGTGGCCAAAGGCGAGATGCCGCCGAAAAACGAACCTCAGCCTGCGGCCGAGAAGAAGGCCGCTTTCTTGGCTGAGCTAGGTCAGCAATTGCGAACAGCGTCACTATCAATGCAGCAAAAAGAAGGACGCGGCCCGGTTCGTCGATTAACTCGCACGGAATATGAAAATACGGTCAACGATCTGTTTCACATTCAGTGCGAACTTAAGGGACTTTTCCCTGAAGACGGAGTGACGGCCGGCTTTGATAAAGTGGGCGAGGGACTCACACTCTCTGCCACGCATTTCGCGCGATATCAAGAAGCTGCCGAGAAGGCGCTCGCTGATGCCATCGTCCATGCCAACGTCTTGCGATTCTCGCAGGACGGTCTGAAGTACTTCAAAGGCAGCGAAAAGAGATTCGTTGATTATGGAAATTGGACGGAAGACAATAACTTAGTACTCACCTCGCAGATGTTTTACCCCTACGCGGGTATTATGGGGCCGGCGGCACCGTTGAGTGGTAAGTATCGGATCCGCATCACCGCACAAGGTCGCAACAATGGCGGTAAGCCTCTGCCGATTGCCATTGGCGTTCACAATCGCCACACCGCGAAACCCGATGCTGCGGAACTCGCTGATTTGCGCGACCTCTCGGAAACGGAAATGCGTACGGTCACGATGGAAGTGGACCTGCAGCGCGACGAACAGATCAACGTTTTCTGCCCGACTCTGCCTCATCGTGATTATGTGTTACCGCTCGCCCGCAAAGGGGAGCGTTGGACGAAACAAACACTCGTTCTGCAAATGGTCGAGATCGAAGGCCCTCTCAAAGTCGATGGCAGCTTGGAGGAAGCTCCGACGCAGGCATATCGCGAATTATTTGATTCGCTGCCGCGACGCCCACTTGCCGAGATCACCGGAGTGCCCGCGAAGAAAGGCGAGCCCAATCCGCTATTTCCAGTATCAACTCAGCCAAAGGTCGATGCGGAAAGGCTGATCCGGCGGTTCTTGCCCAAGGCGTATCGGCGGCCCGTGTCAGAGGAAGTTGCCGCGCCATATGTCGCCCGAGTTCTCAAGGCGTTGGACGAAGGCATTCTTTTCCATCAAGCCATGCTCGACGGCTATAAAGCCATTCTCTGCTCGCCGCACTTTTTACTACATGAAGAAACGCCGGGGCCGCTTGATACTCACGCCTTAGCGAACCGCCTCGCGTATTTTCTTTGGAATGGTCCGCCCGACGAGACCTTGCTGAAAGCTGATCTTTCGCAGGCGAGCACGCGCCAGGCACAGGTTGAGCGTTTGTTGCGCGATCCAAAGTCCTCACGTTTCGAGCAGTCGTTTCTCGATCAATGGCTCGATTTACAGAAGATCGATGCGACTTCGCCCGACACGGCTCTGTATCCCGAGTTTAATGCCGCACTTCAACTTTCCGCCGTGCGTGAGACGCAGCTTTTCTTTCACGAACTCGTCACGGAGAACCGAAGCCTGTTGGAGGGAGTGCAATCCGATTGGACTTACCTCAATGAACCGCTGAGTTGGCTTTATGGATTACCCGAAATTCAAGGCCATGAGTTGCGCAAAGTACAGTTGCCGAGCGGTAGTCATCGCGGCGGCTTTCTCACTCAAGCCAGCATTCTCAAAGTGACCGCCGATGGTGCGAAGACCTCGCCCATTATTCGCGGGAACTGGATCAATGAAAGAATACTCGGCATTCACCCTCCGGCCCCACCGAGCGATGTCGCCAAGATTGAGCCGGATATTCGAGGAGCGACGACGATTCGCGCACAACTCGCCAAGCATCGCAGCACGCCTGCTTGCATGAGTTGCCACACGGTGATCGATCCGCCGGGCTTTGCGCTGGAGACATTTGATGTCATTGGCGGCTGGCGCGATTACTACCGCGTGCCGACGAGCACCGGGCAGATCATTGAACTCCAGCCGAGCAAGAAAAGAGTTCACCGCGGTCCCGCCGTTGAAGCAGGTTACACCATGCCCGATGGTCGCGCCTTTGCCAATGTTACCGAATATAAAAGCATGCTACTGGAAGACAAAGACATCCTCGCTCGGGCTCTTGCGGACAAATTGCTGACCTATGCCACCGGGGCGAGCGTGCAATTCGCTGACCGCGACGATGTGAGCGAGGTCGTAAAGGCGATTCGTTCCGAGAACTACGGCCTTCGCAGCCTGATCCATCACATTGTCAATAGCCGCCCATTCCTCAATAAGTAATACGAAATTGTTTTATGCACCTTAACCTGCGCCAACCCATTTCTCGTCGTCACGTTCTCAAAGCCGGAGCCGTGAGTCTGGCATTGCCGGCCTTGAACGCGATGCTGCCGCGTGGCTTCGGGGCAGAAGCGTCCGCGTCACCGAAGCGCCTGCTGCTGATTGGTCGCAATCTTGGTCTGCACGCGCCGTTCTTGTTCCCGGAGACTGCGGGTCTGAAATATGAAAGCACGCGCTACCTGCGGCATTTGGAGGAGCATCGCGGCAAGTTCACGCTGTTCTCCGGTGTTTCACATATCAATTACAACAATCATCACAGCGAGGCAGGACTTTTCACCGGCGTGCATTGGGATCGCATTAAAGAGCCCGCCAAAGAGCACCATAACAGTATCTCGCTCGATCAATACGCTGCCGAGCGTATCAAAGCCGATACGCGCTATCGGAACCTCGTGATTGGCCCGCCCGTTCAATGGAATTTTTCTTGGAACGAAAAAGGAGTGCCCGTCCCGACCGAGCGCAGTCCCAGTAAAGTTTTCAAGCAATTGTTTATTAACGGGAGTAAGGAAGAAGTTGCGTCGGAAACACATCGGCTCAGAACCGGACGCAGCATTCTGGATCAAGTCAGCGAAGAGGCAAAGTCGCTTGGTAAGAAGCTCGGAGCCGAAGACCGCCAGCGACTCGATTTGATGTTCAGTTCGATTCGCGAAACGGAAGAAAATCTTCTGCGTTCCGAAGCCTGGGTGATGCGTCCTAAACCGGCCGTCGAATATGCAGCCCCGAAAGCTGATCCGAGCAGCGAGGAGCTTATCGCCCGCGAAACGCTGTGGTTCGACATCGCGCGCCTCGCGTTCCAAACCGATTCTACCCGGGTGATTCTGCTAACGATGGGCGATGTTGGACGCGCCAAACTCGATGGCCTCTCACTCGCCCATCACGATGCTTCACATCACGGCAAGGACGAAACCAAGATCGAACAACTCGCCCTGATCGAGGAAACCGAGTTGAAACAACTCAGCCGTTTCTTCAGCACCATGCAGCAGGCCAAGGAAGGCGACTCGAGCTTGTTCGACAGCACTTCGATTCTCAACGTGAGCAATCTCAGCAACGCCTCCGCGCATACGTGCGAGAACCTTCCCGTGATCCTCGCTGGCGGCGGCTATCAGCACCAAGGTCATGTCGCGAAGGACCTCAAGAACAACACACCGCTCAGCAATTTATTCGTCCGCATGCTCCAGCAAACCGGCATCGAGACCGAGCAATTCGGAGCTAATACCGGGATCCTCAGCGATGTGTGAACTCGCTTAGGAAAAGTCGCCGACGGAATCGCTATCAAGCAATTTACGGTTCTTCGCGAAGTACCAAAAACGCGGCCCGGTGGGCACGCGGTTAAACGACACTCATTGTGAATTTGTCTCATTTCCAGATTGCCGAAGCAGTGAATACTCAAAACGGAAAGTCGTCAGTGTCGGGCGACCATTCACGCTCGGGCGGCGGAGCGTTCAGTAGGCGACTCAGTCTTTGGAGTAGGGCAGTCGTTCACGAGGCAGGTTGGACTGGTCTCAGGAGCGGGCTTTTGGGGATTGCTTCGGTGATGAACTGGAGCGAGTTGCGACCTTGCTGGCAGTGGGGCTTCACGATCGTCAGGCGCGTTTCGGGCCGACTTGAGAGACTCCCGCAACAACTTGCCGTCGGTTTGTTTTCAGTCTCGCTTCGTCGGTGTAATGCGTCTTCCACTCAGCGTCTGTTCGAAGTGGTCGTGAGATAGGCTTCCAACCTGTCAGAATTACTCCAGCTCGGATGACCTATGCCGACAGGCAGGATACCTATCTCACTTCTCGGACAGCCTCTCAGTCATCGTCCGCCAAAAGGCGAGTCAACCTGTTCGTGAGATGTGAAGCACCTCACTCGGCGCGGCGTTGCTGAGCGAAGCCGGAGCTACAAGACTTTGGCCCCACTGTGAGGCCCTCTCTGATTGCAAAGGTTGCTGCTTTGGCACGAGTTCCATTGGATGTTGCTTACGGTCGCGCGTTGCGATTGCTGTGTCCGCGTTGTGGTCAAAGCAAGCTCTTCAAAGGCTTCTACATGCACGAGCGCTGCGCGGGGTGCGACTTCAAGTATGAGCGCGAGCCGGGCTACTTCCTCGGCTCGATCTACTTCAATTACGGCTGGACCTGCCTGTCGATGACCGTCGCTTACATGATCCTGCATGTGGCACTGGAGATCGAAAACCTTTACGTCGTCCCGCCACTCGTGACTTACGCCATTGGCTTCCCGATCTTCTTTCATCGCTATGCGCGAGCCATCTGGTTGGCGTTCGATTGCAACTTCGACCATTACGAATTGCAGGAACAGCCGCCGACGTCGGAGAGCAGCTCAACGACCGAAGGCACTGACGAGCAATAGGCGAGCGTCTTTCGGAGTGCATTGAAGCCGCTGCCGATCGAATTGCATGGGGCGCTTTGCACCGACCCAGCGTCATTGGTCGCTACGCAAACAACGAAAGAGCCGGCGAGCTTTTTGAGCGACATTCCTTTGCCCCAGTCCTCAGCCACTGCTTTGCCTGCATTGGATTGGCATTGGATTGGCAGTGGAATTAGAGATCTCATGCTGGCTGTGCCCGCAACCATTCGGAAAACGTGAATCCGGTGATGTCTTCTCCGCGTCCTTCGTTCCTCTGCGGTTCA
>CAZNMS010000018.1:0-42316 GCA_964573505.1 uncultured Planctomycetaceae bacterium
GCCGAGCAACTGAAAGGGCGGCCGGGACGGAAGGGGCGTAAGTTAGATTACATCGGCAGGATGGCTGCTGTTGGCTGTAAGTCGCTGCGGAGAGAAGTTCCTCACCGCGGGCCGTCACAATGGGTGACGAACACTGGTACGACGAACTTGTAGTCCGTCGAACGTCGTGAAAAGCAACGGACTGCAAGTCCGTCGTACTCAAAACGGATGTGTTCCATAGAAAGGCGGACGGACGGAAGCGGCCATCTTACGACGCTCGATCGAGGTGCTGAAATTTCTGTTACATGCCGGCACATGCGAGCGTTCGCCTCGTACTAACCCGATCGACCGTCATGACTGCTAGCACCGTCATGCGTGTTGCGACCCTTCGCTTGTGGATCAACGTCAGCCGTCCGACGACGCATTGATGCGGCATTGGAGACAACCGTCGTCGATACATCTCTCTGCGTAAGCTCGCTACGCAAGTGCCGCGAAGCAAAGGCGGCAACTCGCGCCCGAACGGAACGCTGGGGATCGCAACGTCTGCCTGTAAGCCCATGCCGAGCACTTCTCCTGAGGCTCGGTCGGAAAGGAAGGAATCCATGTCCGAAACTACGAAGTTCGATATTGCTTCAGTCTCGCTTTCACGTCGTGAAGCGCTCAGCGGATTGCTCGCGGGCAGTTTGGCCACTGGCCTTTCTCTCGTCGGTCAATCGGTGCGCGCTCAAGACAAGATTGCCGCGACGACAAAGAAGAGCGACTCAAGCAGCCCGCTGAGTCCCGCTCTCGCTCAAGCACGAGCGACGGTCGATGCGCTGAAATCGATCAAGGACTACACCGCGACATTCTTCAAGGACGAGCTCGTCGGCAAGACGCACGTCGTTCAGCAGATGAGTCTCAAGATTCGCGAGCAACCCTTCAGTGTCTATCTGCGATTCCAGAAGGAACTTGATGGCCGCGAAGTGATCTATGTCGACGGCAAGAATGAGGGCAAGTTGCTCGTTCACGGCAGCGGCATTGAGTCGATCGTTGGCACGCTGAAGCTTGCTCCTGATCACAAAAAGATCATGGAAGAGAATCGCTATCCCTTCAACATGATCGGATTGCAGAACCTCATGAAGACGCTCGTCACTCAGTGGGAGCGCGAACTGCCGCAGAGTGATCTCGTCGTGAAGATGTTCCCGAACGCGAAGATCGGAAACGTCGAGTGCAAAGTCTTCGAGTCGACTCGTGCGAAGAAGACGGCTGAGGGGCAGTTCCATGTGACGCGGCTCTACACCGACAAGGTGACGCAGTTGCCGGTCCGCGTTGAGCAACTCGACTTCCCAGCGAAGGCGGGCGATCAGCCGTCGGTCCTTGAGCAATACACCTACATGGACTTGAAGACGAACGTCGGACTCGGCGACATCGACTTCGACACGAAGAACAAGGCCTACAAGTTCTAAGCCGAACTGGCGACTTCGCGGGCCAATCGTCACCGGACGACCTTTTGCCGCGAGCGATGCCGAGAGGGCTTCCTATATCCGCACGGCGTCATCGAACTTCGATGACGCCGTGCTTTCGTTTTGCGCTCTGCGTTGTTCTTGTGGTGCGCGTTCTCAAGCGGACGTAGCCGAAATCGTGAGATTTCGGGGTTCGTTGTGAGTGCATCCGAAGTCTCACGACTTCGGCTACGAAGGATGCGCGATCGACTGCATCGCAGCGTGAGGTCACTTGCTCGCTGGCTGCGCGACGACCGATGACTTGCCGAGCAATGCTCCGGGGGCCGCTTTGAATTGCTCATACATCGACGGAGTCAACACGGTCCGAAAGCCGCAGTGCCAAGTGGCGGTATTCGGGTCACCCTTCATGCGGGCGGAGACTCGATAGCCCGTGCAGTAATTCGCATTACACATGAATGAGCCGCCGCGTTGAATGCGCTTCGGAATGTTCGGCTCGATCGGGTCGTAGCTCGTCTTCGGGCCAGTGGGGTTGCGCTGCGGGCTCTTCTCGTAGTAGTCGCCGCGATACCAGTCGTAGCACCACTCCCAAACATTGCCCGACATGTCGTAGAGACCGAAGCCATTGGGCTCGAAGCTCGCGACCGGCGATGTCTTCTCGTGCCCGTCTTGCACGAGATTCTTAAAGGGCCATTCACCCTGCCAGATGTTGGTCATCCAGCGCCCATTCGGCTCGCGCGTATCGCCCCATGGATAAACCTTCGCGTCTAGCCCGCCTCGGCCCGCGTACTCCCACTCTGCTTCTGTCGGCAAACGCTTGCCGGCCCATTTGCAGTACTCGGCAACATCGTTCCAAGAGACGTGAGTGACGGGATGATCGAGCCGTTCTTCGATGCTGGAACTAGCGCCGTCCGGGTGACGCCAATTGGCTCCGGGTTCGTACTTCCAAACGAGATAGATCTCGTCGGGAGTGGGACGTCGATTCTTCGGAAAGGCGGCGAGATCAAACTTCGGGTTAAAGCAGATCGAACCCGGTACGAGCATCTCTTCTTTGATCGCTGCGATCGCCTCGGGGGGAACTTGCCCGATGAACTCATCGCGCGACGGCTTGCGTTCGGCGAGCGTCTTGTAACCCGTTGCATCAACGAAGCGCTTGAACTCGGCGACAGTGACTTCGGTCGCGTCCATCCAATAGCCGTCGAGTTCGACATCGTGAATTGGTTGCTCGTCTTCTTGATTGCCGTTTGAGCCCATCTTGAACGACCCGCCCGGCACCCAAACCATTCCGCGCGGCCGCTCAAGTTTCGGCTCTTCGTTGATGCGCGGCGCGGCGGGATCCGAGATGACATCAACAGTCATCACGACTGTCTTCGCGGGCTTCGCTGCTTCAGCCGGCTTTGTGTTACTCGTGCTTGATGCGGCATCGTTCGGCGCGGCGGTGTCGGTTGATGTCGACTTGCGGACGTCGGAGTTTGTCTCGGCAAGAGAGTCTGCCTCAGTGCTGTCTGTCTTGCCGGTCTCCAATGTGAGATCGCCTTCGGAAGTTGCAGCGTCACTTTCTGCCGGAGCGACTGTGACCTGCGGCAAATCAGTCGGGCCGCCTTGCTCGCATCCGGCAAGTGCCGCGACGCAAGCGGCGATCACGAATCCATTCCAATTGAGCTTCTTCAGGAACATGAGCAGCACTCTCTGATTTCAATGTTGCGGGCGGATCGAGCGGCTGACGACGAGCAGCAGACTGGAAAGCACGAGCGATTCGTTGTCGCATTTGTTACGGACGACATGCAGTTCGCATTCAGCAACTCGTCGAAGCAGCGAGGTCGAAGCTAGGCGATCAACCGAGGAAATCACAATCAACGATTCTTCCGGTGAGAACGTATTTGGCCCCGTTTCGCGGGAGCGCAGGCGACGTTGTCGTCAGCAAATGCGATCGGCACGATGCGCTCATCGCAGGTTCGGCCAATGCCGGGCGGACGTCCTCAGTTGCTGAGTGAATCAGTCGCGCCAAAAGGCATGCGGAACACTCGGCTTCGTTGAGGCGGTTGCCAATCGGCACGCGACGCACGACGGAGCCTTTCTCAAGTACCTCGATTCACGGAGACGAGCATGAAGACTTTGCGTAGCCAACTTCCATGGTTAGTGGCGATGGCTTTTGGGTTCATCGCTGTTGCGACGGCAGTGACGGTTGCTGATCGGCCTCAGATTGCACCGCCAGTGACCGCACGCGATGTCAGCGAGCTGTCGTCGGTCTTTCGAAAGGTTGCAAAGAGCACCACTCCGGCAGTGGTAACTATTATGACAAAGGGCAAGTCGCGCGGCGTCATGACCTTTGATGACGACGGTGATGACGGCGAAGGCAATGGGCTCGACGAGATGCTGAAGCAGCATCCTCAGTTCCGCGAGTTCTTCCGTCAGATGCCGCGCCAGCAGCGCCAGATTCCGCGCTCACGCGGATTGGGGACGGGGTTCGTGATCGATCCGTCGGGCATCATCGTCACCAATAATCATGTTGTTGCGGATGCCGACGAGATCCTCGTTCGCTTTCATGACGGGCGAGAGTTCAAAGGCCGCGATGTGAAGACGGATCCTCGTACCGATGTCGCGATCCTGAGAATCGACGCGGGTGAAAAGTTGCCGACGCTGCGCTTTGGTGAGAGCGACGCAATGGAAGTTGGAGATTGGGTCGTCGCGGTCGGCAGTCCGTTCGGTCAAGAACTGACGGTGACGGCGGGCATCATCAGCGCCAAAGGCCGAGGCCCGAATATCACGGAGAGGGAAGATTTCTTACAGACAGACGCCGCAATTAATCCGGGCAACAGCGGCGGGCCTCTGCTGAACATCAACGGCGAAGTGATCGGCATCAATACGGCGATCTCTTCGTCGAGTGGCGGCTTTGACGGCATCGGCTTCGCGGTCCCGAGCAAGATGGCCTATTGGGTCGTGAACCAATTGGCGACGAAAGGCAGCGTGCAGCGTGCCTTCATTGGTGTCGCGATTCAGCAGATCGATGCCGAGCTTGCGTCGCAGTTCAATCTCAAGCCGGGCGATGGAGCTTTGATTACAGAGATTCGTCCCGACTCTCCGGGAGCTGCTGCGAAGTTGCAGATCGGTGACGTTGTCTTGTCACTCAACGGGCAGAAGGTCAGCAATCCGCGCAGCTTGCAGGGCATCGTCGAGCAATTGGCCGTTGATAAGCCTTATCCGCTTGAACTGCAGCGCGACGGGAAGCGGATGACGGTCGACATCACGTTGAAAGAGATGCCGAAGGACTACTCGCTCTCGCAGATGCGTCAGGGACGAGCGAAGCCGAAAGTCGATAGCTCAACGGCGACGATCGAATCGTTTGGCTTCGAGATTCGCGACATCACTGAGGAACTCGCGAAGAAGCTTGAGATCGAAGCCGGTTCCGGAGTGCTCGTTTCGAGTGTTGATGAGAACGGCCCGGCAGCAGGTCGTCTCCGCACGGGCGACGTTGTCGAAATGGTCGGCAACGTCCGCGTGAAGTCGCGTGCTGAGTTTGAAGCGGCACTAACGGAATCGAAGAGCGGCGAGCAACTGCGCCTCTTCGTCCGCACGGGCGGCTCCGCGCGGTTCGTTGTGATTCCGAAGTCCGCAAAGAAGTAGAGCGACGGGTATCGCGAGGAACGCCGGGGGCGGGTCTGCGAGATTTCGTAATCTCAGTGGGTAAGGAAGAGGCGGCCTTCTTCCTTACCGTTGTTGCGCGGGGGGCAATTCCCCCTATTTACCGGCGTGCGTCTTGTTCGCACCGGGCGGCCCCGCAGCGCGACTTGCCTTGCGGCGAGGCGACGCTGGCGACTGAGTGGCCTCTTGCGAGGAACATCCTCGAACTGTCTGCCGAGACGCTTGATAGAGAACGCTCAAGGCCACAAGGCCGAGCGTCTTCATAAATCTCGCGGTCTGAAATGAGGCCATTTCGTAGTGCTAGTTCGCGATTTGTTGTCGGCTTGCGCATTGTAGGACGCGTTACATAGTCGCCTTTCGCTCTGCGAAAGGGATTTTCTCTCGGGGCTTTTGCTCCGCAAAAGCTTCCTTTCGCGGAGCGAAAGCCGACTATCGGATGCGGCATCGCCGAACTGGATCACCGAGTACGGCGGTGCCCATCCCCAGAATCGAGGGTTGCACGATTCCGTCCTCCTGCACTCGGGCGGTGAGGACCTTCTCCACAAGGTTCAAGATGTAGTCACCCGCGACCACGATGCGGAGTCCCTCAGTCAGTTGCTGAGGTAACGCATGCAAGTTGAATCGGCCGCACATAAACGCGCTCCGTCAGTCGTTGAAGAGGATTTGTAGGGTGCGGCAAACTCGCGAGGCATCGGAGTGCCGGCGCGAGCAAGTGTGATCTGCGGCGCAAGTCGAGGCGTCGATCAAACCTTGTTTGCGAGTGCCGACACACCAGCAGAAAGCTCGCTTGTCACACCCTACTTTAGGACGCCTTTCGCAAACCCCGCCTCGCCTCAAGCGTTGAGTGAGTTGCAGAGGAAGTTGCAATTGAAGTTACAGCGAGAGTGAACCGGTCGCGACTCTTGCAGCGATGCAAGGGACAGAGTGCTCTTTGCGGCGAACAAAAACTTCTGATGCAATCGCGATAGAACCAATTTGCAAAAGCGAATGCGTCAGGACATTCTGCCCTCGCGTTAATCCGAACACTGGCGAATGGGCAGTTCGCAAAGGTTCGTCTGAGGTCGCACGAGGGACGGTCGAATGTCGCGCAGGGCAAACGCGCGGCATGCTCGGGAACGACTGGCTCTCGTCCACATTCCGACAATTGTGGGGACAGAAGACGCCGCAGGTTCGGCCGCGCATTACCCAAAACGGGGCCACCAAAATGCCGACTCTTGAAATCGAACAGGGCAGGTTCGGTAACGAGTCGCATGAGCTACATCGCGAGCAGACCGTCATTGGTCGCTATGAGTTCTGCGACATCGTTCTCGAAACGACGAGCGTTTCGCGTCAACACGCCCGCATTGTCAGACGCGCTGATGGGTACTTTCTCGAGGACCTCAACAGCGTGAATGGGACTTACGTGAATCGTCGCAAGGTCATCGAAGCGACTCCGCTTCATGACGGTGACGAGATCCATTTCTACAAAGTGCGCAGCGTCTTTCGGTCGGGCGAGACCGTTATGCCGAGCGACTGTGAAACGGATGTCGTTCTGAAATATGAGACCGACGAGAAACGTCATCCGCGCACTGACGTCTTCGCACTTCCGAATGAGAACGATCAAGCCGCGAAGAAACTGCGTGCGTTGCTCGGCGTGCTGCAAAGCGTCGGAGCGTCGCTCGATGTTGATACGGTGCTCGTGAAGATTCTCGACGGACTCTTTGCTGTCTTCACGCAGTCGCGGCGCGGGCATATTTGGCTCGTTGAAGACGAGGGCGGGCTGCCGATCTTGCGGGCGATGAAGCAACTCGGTTCGCAAACGGTTCTGTCCGATTCATTCGGGCCCGTCAGCCTCAACATTATGGATGAGGTCATTGCGAATCGGACGGGAGTGCTGCGCGTCGAAGAGATTGATCCGACCATTCAGCACACCATCTTCGACATTCCGGTTCGCTCGCTGATCTGCGTGCCATTGATCGCTCCGCAGAAAGACTGCATCGGGATCATCTACATCGACACCGACGAGTCCGAGCAACGCTTCACGCAAGATGATCTCGAAATCTTGCTCGGCGTCTCAGCGGTCGCGGCGCAGGCGATTACGTTTGCGCGGGAGCATGAAGCGTCTCTCACGCGCGCCGTTGAACTCGTGACCGAGCGCGAGCGATTGCGGATCGTTGAGCGACAACTCAAAGAGGCCGCTTCGATTCAGAAGCTCCTCTATCCCGTTCGCAGTCCGGACATCGACGGCTTCGAGATCTCCGGTCGCACGATCCCGACGGACCGTACTTGCGGCGACTACTACGACTTCTTGCAGTTTGCGGACGGCAGTTTGGGACTCGTTGTCGGCGACGTTTCGGGGCACGGACTCGGCCCGGCGCTGCATATGGTCGCGCTGCGTGCCTGCCTGCATACGTTGAGTCGCGATAACTGGGATCTCGATGAACTCTTGCGCCGCGCGAACGACGTCTTATGGGAGAGCACTGAAGACGGCCGCTTCGTCACGATGTTTGTTGGGCGGATCGAGCCGCATCGTCGAGCGTTCTCGTACATCGGAGCAGGGCACGATGCGCTCGTCGCGCGAGAGGACGGCGAAGTCTTGCGACTTGAACCAGTCGGAGTGCCGCTCGGTTTGATTGAGGGCTTCGATTGGTCGCCAGTCGGCGAATTGCCGTTGAGGTCGGGGGATGCAATTTTGATTGCAACTGACGGCTTTCAAGAACGGCCGGCGATCTCAAAGGAACTCTTCGGACAACTGCGTCTCGGCGAGAGCTTGAAGCGGCATCGTCATCTCGGGGCAAAAGAGTTGCTCGATCGGTTATGCGAAGAAGTCAACGAGTGGGCCGGAGGCCGACCGAACTCTGACGACATGACAGCGATCGTGATCAAGGTGCTTTGAGACCGAGTGCAATCGTTATTGCAGGGGCGTTGATTGCCGCCTTTCGCTCCGCGAAAGGTCGCTCAATCAAAGTCGGTTGCCCTACGAGACCGTTTGGCGGCAGCGTCCTTTCGCAGAGCGAAAGGCGACAATCGCGCGTTCCCTTACTCCGAGACCGGAACCGCTTCGACAAAGCTGATCTCACCGGCGGTCGGAATGATGCGATTCATTCGGAAGCCAGCTTGAGAGAGTAATAACTCATACTCCGCAGCCGTCCGCTCTTGTCCGCCGGGACCGACGAGCATCGCTAGATCGAACCACTTGCCGACGAATGGCGCGTTGCCGGGCGGGATGACAAACTCCGCAATCAGCAGTCGAGCGGTCGTCGGCATCGCTTCGCGGCAGCGTTTGAGAATGGTCGTCGATTGATCGTCATCCCAATCGTGAATGATGTGCCGCATGAGATAGAGGTCAGCGCCGGCAGGGATCGACTCGAAGAAGCTGCCGCTCGCGAATTCGAGGCGCTCGCGAAAGTCGTTCAGCGAGTCGTTGCTTCGGGCGCGATCAATGACGGGGGCGAGATCGAAGAGCGTGCCTTTGACTGTCGGATGCTTCCGCAAGATTTCCGCGAGCAAACTGCCGTTGCCGCCGCCGACATCGACGACTCGTTCGGCTGATCCAAAATCAAACGCGTCGAGTAGCAACGCGGTCTCGCGACCATGAATCGCGGTCATCGCGGAATCGAAGAGGGCACCGCGTTCGGGGTCACTCGACAGGAAGTCGAACATCCCTTGACCGAACAGTTTCTCGAAGGCTGAGCCGCCGGTAGTGATGCAGTGCAGCAACTCGCCCCATGCGCCGTATTGCCATTCGCCGCGCATGAGTGCCATTGGCCGCAGCGAACCGGTGACGTCGGACCGCAGCACTTCCGCCATTGGCGTTAGTGCGAAGCGACCGGCATCGCGCTCTTCAAAGACACCGAGACTGGCAAGTGCTCGTAACAAACGATGCAGCGGTTGCGCGGCGACGAAGACTTCCTCTGCAAGCTCAGCGGCCGTTCGCGGTCCGGCAGCCAGTCGATCGGCAATGCCGAGTCGCGCTGCGACATAGACCGCTTGCGTCATCCAGAAACCATTGATGAGCCGCATCAAGTTCGCAGCCGGAGTGTCAGAGGACATGCACGCGAACCTCGCATACGAGAAGCATTGTGGCTCGACGCTCGGCGTCGAGAATCCCCGTAATTCGCCAAGAGTTCTTTCTTGAGACTCACGACGCGGAGCGTCGTGCCACTCTTTTTCGACCGCCGCGCGGCTACTTTTTACGCAGTTCCTGCGCGGTCAAATTCGCGTCCATTTGAATGCGGCGGAACTCGGACTCTTTGTGGACTCGCTCGCACTCGGCAGCCGCTTGCTCGCGCTGTGCGTCGTCGAGCTTCGAGCTCAGATCGCGCAGCGCCTTGAACGCATTGAAGGCCGCGATCGCATTCACTTCTTGTTGAGACGTTGCTTGATTTCGCTTCTCGGCTTCAGACGGACCGGGCATCGCAGCGACGTCGATCTTCTCGGTCGACTTCTTCAGAACGTCGAGCAGTACCGGAACGCCGTCGGTTAGTCCGCGACGACTGAGTGCGAGCGCTGCGTTCGTGCGACAGTTCGAGTCAGCGTCGCCGCACATCACCTTCAGCCGCTGATCGACGTCATCACCCGGCAACAGTCCGAGCGTGAAAGCAACAACTTGGCGGAGCAGGGGATTCTCGTCGCGCGATGTCTCGATCAACTGATTGATGATCTCGGCATCTTTGACTTGCTCGTTCTTCAGCGCCTTGCGGCCTGCAACTTGAGCGACAGCGCGAATCGCATCGGATCGAACTTTCGGTTCTTTCCCGGGCTGCATTGCTTTGATCAACGTCGGGAAGATTACCGCTTCAGTGTCGAGCCATCCTAAAGCCGTCACGGCGAACGACTGGTGCGTGACGAGTTCTTTGTCGGTCGTTGTTTGCTGCAAGAGTTCTTCAACGAGCGACGTCAGCTCTTTTGCGATCTGCTCGTTGCCGGCGAGCTTCTGCCCTTTGTCACCGAGATCGGCATCCGCTCGTAGCACTTGAGCGAGCGCATTCGCGCCGCGCCATCGACGATGCTCGTTCGTGCTGCGCAGTTCGGCGACGAGTTGCCGCCAGTCTTGCTCGCTCGACGAGATTTGCCCGAACAGAGCCCAAACGCCGACGACCGCAGCAACGATGACGCCCGGCACAAGAAACAACTGCATGATGAAACCCGCTGACGGCGGCTGCACCGGCGGGAGTTGCTCGGACGGAGGCAGAGTCGATTGAGGAGCGGGCGTCGGAGTCGTCGCATCCGACGGCGAAGGAGTCGAGTCCATTGAGCGAGGTCACTTAGCAAGAGTCAGAAGGCCGGGCGGGGGCGGCAGTCTAAGACCGTGCTGAAAAAGTTGAAGGTCGCGATTGGATCGCGACCTTCAACGAGTGGCTTCAAGTCTTGCCGAGTCGATCGGTCATGCTTTCGTAGCATGGGCTTCTAGCCCGTGCTTAATAGAGGTCGTCGATTGAGTACGCATCGCAAAGACGGCACGGACTAAGTCACTCAAAACCTGAGTTCGTGAATTCTGTGTCGAGTTTCGCGTGAGAAGTTGGTGGTGACCTTTCTGCTGCAATTCGACTTATATGGGAACATCCGAACTGCGGATGAATGACGAGTCGGCTCGATCGGCAATTCCGTGCGGCATTACTGAAGCTCGTCGGTCAGCGGCAGTGCCTCAGTCGAAGTCGACGCCATTTAGGCCCGCTTATGCTCCGTGCGGATCGACGCTTGAGTGCGAACATCTCAAAGACAGCACGGACTGGAAGTCCATGCTACTTGCTCGAACGCTTATCCGATCTTGTCTTGCCCGACCCACTTGCGCAGAACCGGCGGGATCAGAATGCTGCCGTCGGCTTGCTGATTGTTCTCAAGCACTGCGATCAGAGCGCGCGAAATGGCGACCGCAGTTCCGTTGAGAGTATGCACGAAGACGTTGCTCTTCTTCTCGGGCACCTTTGTGCGAATCGCGAGGCGGCGCGATTGATAGTCGGTGCAATTCGAAGCGGATGTGACTTCGCCGTATTCGCCGTACTCGCCGCGACCGGGCATCCAACATTCGAGGTCGAACTTGCGATAAGCCGGGCCGCCGAGATCTCCGGTGCAGATATCGAGCACTCGATAGGGCAGCCCCAGTCCCTGAAAGATCTCTTCTTCGATGCGGACGATCTCTTTGTGAAACGCATCTGATGCCGCAACGTCCGGAGCAGTGAAGCCGAAGATTTCGACCTTCGTGAATTGATGCACGCGATAGATGCCGCGACTGGCTTTGCCCGCTGCTCCGGCTTCGGTGCGGAAGCAGTGCGACAGTCCGGCGAACTTCAGCGGCAACTTCTCAAAGTCGATGATCGAATCGCGCAAGAGACCGCCGAGCGGGATCTCTGCCGTTGCGACGAGACTGAGGTCCGTATTGGCGATCGAGTAAATCTGAGTCTCATTGCCGCGCGGGTTATAACCGGTGCCAATCAGCACCTCTTGCCGCGCGAGGTCCGGCGTTGTGTGCAGCGTGAAGCCTTCATTGCGGAGCTTCTCAATCGCGTATTGGACGAGCGCCAGTTCGAGCAGCACGGCTTCGTTCTTCAGGAAGTAGAAGCCGCTTCCCGCAACGCGAGCACCGCCGTCGAAGTCGATGAGGTCATGCTTCTCTGCCAGTTGCACGTGATCGAGCGGCTTGAAGTCGAACTTCGGAATCTCGCCCCATGTGCGAGCGACGACGCTTTGCGATTCGAGCTCGCCGACCGGAGCATCGGGATGCGTCATGTTCGGCACGCGCATCTGCTGCTCGCGCAGTTGCGTTTCGATCGTCACGAGTTCGGCGTCGATGACTGTGACCTTTTCGCGCAGTTCCTTACCGCGCGCGATCAACGCTTCTCGTTCGGCCGGATCTTTCGTCTTCGGGATCAGCGCTGCCGAGTCCTTCTGCTCTTTTCTCAAGCTATCGCCTGAGGTGATGAGTTCGTTGCGTTTGTGTCGCAGCGCGACGATCGCATCGAGGTCGAGAGTGACGCCGCGATTGCGGCAGTTCGCGGCGACAGCTTCAACGTTGTCGCAGATGAAGTTGAGATCGAGCATGACAGTCCGTTGTAGGAAAAGTTGCAGGGTAAGCGGTCATGAAACTCACAGTCCGCAAAAAGAGGGCGGGAGCTTAGTGAGCACTTTTCGGAAGCCAAAGATCAGCATTCAGCGAACACCATGAATCAGCAAGCCGCCGACGACGATTGCTGGCATGACGTCTCTGACAGAACTCTTGCAGGACATGAATTCGCATCTTGAAGCAATGGTCGCGAAGTGGTTTCAAGGTGCGAATGTCGAATGTGCCGGCGTCGTATTCGCTGTCGGACTCGGCGGTGTGAGTGCAACGACAACGGGACTCGTCGCTTCGAAAATCGCGGGTACCGACATCAATTCGTGCAGGCGCATGACGCCGACCGGCGGTTCTATTTGCCATGGGACCAAAACGGTGCGCGAGGAATGCTCGGTTTCGACTTCACGGATGAATGCGCGCTCGTGGCGCTGGCGAGACTGCAATAACGGGTCGCGGATTGGCAGTGGCGTCAAACTTTGGTTGATGACCCAAGCGAACGGTTCGATTTCCGCTCGTCGCAAATCGCGCTGAAGCTGAGCTGCCTCATGCACCGGAGTGGCTTCAGGAAGAGTGACAATGAGCACTCGTGTGAGTGCTGGATCGCGCAGACGCGGCAAGAGTTGCTGTACGGACTCCGGCATTTGGCTCGACTGGCGCAAGACTTCGCGGTGATAGGCCAATGCGGCATCGAGCAACAAAATCGTGTGCCCCGTCGGAGCTGTGTCGAGCACCACGAATTGATTCACTCCTGCCGCAACGGCATCGGCGAAGGCGCGGAAGACGGCGATCTCTTCCGTGCAAGGAGAACGCAAGTCTTCGGCGAGCAGGTCGCGGCCTTGCTCGTCAATTCCCGCGCCTGCCGTCTGCATGACTTCGGCTGTGTATTGTTGAGTCTCGGAATGTGGATCGATGCAACTCACTTGCAGTGTCGGCAGCGATGCTCCGGCGACGGCAGCGGCAACATGCGCGGCAGGATCGGTCGTTGTGAGATGCACGCGATGCCCTTGCTGGGCCAATGCAACCGCAACCGCAGCTGCGATGGTCGTCTTACCGACGCCTCCTTTGCCCATTGTCAGAATGACTCCATGACCCGGAGCCGCCAAATCATTGAGCAGGCTTCCGAGTGGCGGCGGCCATGCGAATGACTCTGCAATCGCCTCTCTTTTTGGAGCGGGCATCGGATCGTCGCGAATGAGCGCTCTCAGAGCCTCAACTCCCAGTATGCCGTGCGCCGACAGCGGAACCTCAGTGCGCGGCAAACTCACTAACTCTGTCGGCAGTGCTGCTAACGCTTGCCGTCCGCGTTCCTCCATCGCTGCTGCAAGGGGATCAGTGCACTCGGTCGCCTGAAACACACCATTCACAATGACGTGCTGATTGCGAACGCCGAGATTCGAAAGCTCATGGCTTGTTCGAGCCGCTTCTCGAAACGCAGTCACATCCGGGCGAGTCACGAGGACCAATGTGGTCGTCATTGGATCGCACAACGCCCGAACCGTGTCTTGATAGAGTCGTTGCTGAGCCTCCAATCCTGCCAACGGTCCCAAACATGAGGTGCCAGTCGTGTTGTTCGCTAAGAACCCTGACCATGCTGACGGAAGCGACAAGAGTCGGAGTGTGTGTCCGGTCGGAGCTGTGTCGAAAATGACGTGATCGAACTCTGCTGTTGCCTGAGGATCGCCCAGCAGTCGGGAGAACTCATCGAACGCCGCGATATCGAGTGTGCAAGATCCCGAGAACTGCTCCTCCATGCTCGCGATTGCCGCGGCAGGCAACAGTGTGCGATAGGGCCCGACCATACGTTCTCGATACGCAGCGGCTGAGGCTTCTGGATCAAGATTCATGGCACACAAACCGGCGACTTGCGGGACAGCAGTCGGTCGGTTCATGAGCTTCAGTTTCAAGACCTCATCTAAATTGGAGGCCGGGTCCGTCGAGACTAAGAGCACGCGTTGCCCGACGTCTGCCAATGACACGGCGACTGCGCAGGCCAACGAAGTCTTGCCGACCCCGCCTTTCCCCGTGAAAAACAGATTCCGCGTTGGATGTAAAAGAAACTCCATCTACTCCCCTCTTTCAAACTGCGGGACTCCGGTGCGTTCAACAGCAGCCACTCTCGCCGCAACAGGTTTCGCCACCAGAAATCACCGTCAGTTCTTCTTGATACGGAGCGACTCCGGCCCATCGGCTGAGTGACTCTCGCGAGGGATACTGCCCGCGACTGGCAATCTGCCCGTCCACAATCACTAACGGCAGACACTCAATGCCGTGCGTCTTAAGCGACTCGCACACCTCAGCGTTCTGAGTAAACGCAAACGCTTGTTGCGCGAGGTTGTAACGCTCGACCGGCACACCGCGCGACCTGAGCCATTCCAAATCGGCCGCGAACCGAGGCAACACCGGATCAACTTGTGAGCCACAAACGCCGCTTGCGCAGCACATTGCCTTATCAAACACTTGAATCGTCTTCATGTCAGTCCTTTGGAAGTGTGTCACTGACTCTGCAATTGAGTGGCCGGTCAAGGTGCAGGGCATCAAACGATGGGCGGTGTCGAGACAGAGGTTTCTTCGCCGGTTTACTTGAACTCGAATCAACGTGAGCGTCGAGACGTTGCTCTCTCATCAAATCTTCGGCCAGTCAACGTTGCATTAAACGGACCAGTCGCCGTCAACACCCTGAGGTCGTTTCGCCGAATGGACCGAGCGACCGGGTTGTCGGTCGCGCTATCAGCACGTTGTCGCAGTCGGCCTCCCTGATGGGCGGGATGACCTCGCCCGCAATTGACGTTCTCGACGAGTGCCACTGTTAGGGCCAGTCGAAGGTCAACGTCCCCAAACGAGTAACAGGCTCGGCTGCGCATTGGGCGAAGTTCGACAGTGGGCGAAGTTCGACAGTACGTCTTCACATTTACGTAGCCCGAATCGCCAAACTTCGGACGGTACGTCGTTTCTTCGGCAGGGGCGTTCAGCACGCGCGACTTGCGACTGGCAGCACCGGATCTCCGATCGTCCATTGGGCGCCGTTGCGGAGCACGCGACGGTAAAGAGTGTCGCGTTCAATTGGCTCGCGGCCGGCTTCTCGAATCATGCGATGAATCTGACTCACGGTGAGTCCTTCGGGCGTCTTTGCTCCGGCATCGTGATAGATCAATTCATGCACGACGGTGCCATCGAGATCATCAGCGCCGAAGCTCAATGCCGTTTGAGCGATCTTCTCGCCGAGCATGATCCAGTACGCCTTGATGTGATCGAAGTTGTCGAGCATCAGACGCGAGAGCGCGATCATGCGCAGATCCATTAGCCCCGTCGGCTTCGGGATATGACTCATCCCGGTGTTCTCGGGATGAAACGCCAATGGGATGAAGGTTTGAAAGCCGCCGGTCTCGTCCTGCAATGCTCTCAAACGGCAGAGGTGATCGATGCGATGCTGAGCTTGCTCGACGTGCCCGTAGAGCATCGTTGCATTCGTTCGCAGTCCGAGCTTGTGCGCGTCGCGATGAATGTCGAGCCAACTTTGTCCGTCGGCTTTGTGTTCGCAGATTTGAGAGCGAACTCCTTCATCAAAGATCTCCGCTCCGCCGCCGGGCATGCTGCCTAAGCCCGCTGCGATCAGTTGCTCGAGCACCCACTGATACGGCTTCTTCGTCAGATAGCTAAACCAGTTAATCTCGACTCCGGTCCATGCTTTGATGTGCAAGTCGGGCCATGTGTCGTGAATCACCTTCACAACGTTGACGTACCAGTCGAACGGCTTTTGATGATGCAAGCCGCCGACGACATGAATCTCGGTCGCGCCTTGCTCTTTCGCTTCGAGCACTCGGTCACGAATCATCTCGTCGGTGAAGGTGTAGCCGCGCGGGCTCTTGAGATCCGACCGGAACGCGCAGAAGGTGCAGCGATAGACGCAGACGTTCGTCGGATTGAGATGCACGTTGGTGTTATAGAAGGCGAAGTTGCCGTTCTTCCGTTCGCGAACGATGTTCGCCCATCGTCCGAGTGTGAGCAGATCACATTGCTCGTCGAGCACGAGGCCGTCTTCAAAGCTGAGCCGTTCACCGGCGAGAACTTTGCGTTCGATGTCTTGCAGTTGAGGCGACAAAGCCATTGGGTATCTCGTCTTCGTAGCAGCGGCATCGTGCCGCTGCGCGAGGTTCTCGGCCTCGCTCCGGCGTTGAATCGAATTTCGAATGAGTGCGAGTGATCGTCTCGCATCGCAGCGTCTTAGTGGCCGCGAAGCAGAGCAGGGCGGTGCGGGCTCATGAAACTTCGACCGAAAGTCTGAGCTTTCGAGTCGGCTTAACGGGGCGGAGTTGTAGGTCTCGCACCCTCAAATTCAACGTCGCGTAATCAGTGCTGTGCCGAGCGTCTTGTTGAGCCGCACTCAGAAGGCGAACGGCAGTTGAAAACCTACCGGCGATTTCTTGTACGACGGACTTGCAGTCCGTCGGGCCTCGTTTTCGACGGACTACAAGTCCGTCGTACCGGTAGAAACTCATCTGCAGTTCGCCAAACTCCATAACCGATCGGCTAACTCGCGATCTCAGTCAGCAGCGTCTGCCAATCAGCTCCGAGGTCTGAACGCAGGCGCGTTGTGTCGTTGAGTTGCTGCTTCAGTTCGTCATCGCGACCGAGCTTTTGCAACGTCCCGAGCAACAAGATGTGACTGTTCCAATCTCGCGGTTGCAGCTTGATGGCGATCTTGAAGTCGGCATACGCGTCTTCCATTTCGCCGGCTTTGAAAGCGGTCTTGCCGCGCCAGAAGTAGCCGGCGGCGACCTTCGGATGAATGTCGATGTAGCGATTGAACGCTGCGGTTGCGGCGGCGTAGTTGCCGGCTTCTAAGAGTTGCTTGCCCTCGCGATAGGCAAAGCCCGATCGAATGGGGGCATGCACCAGTAGGCTCGAAGAGAGCAGCGCGGCAGCGAACATTCCTGCAAAGAGCCCGAGTGTTGACCGCGGTCGTTCATCGTTCGTGATGCGGTTCGAACGTCGCATGACTTCGCGCACAACAAACGTCATCAGTGCGAGCGCTGCCATGAGGCCGATGCACATGCCGGTTGCTCGCGGCATCAAATCCCATTGCTCGTGCAGAGCGATGACGAACAACAACGTTGTGAGTGCCGCGCTTCCGGCACCGAGAATCAATGCCCCGTCGGTCTCGATCTTGCTTTTGAAATACGACCGAAAGTCGGGTTTGGTCTGCGTCATCGAACGTGCCCTTAGACAGTGCCTAGAAACGGAACCGGAACTGGGGCACGAGAGTAAGCAGCGACCCGACACAAAGGTTTGCGAGCTTCCCGAATTCGCCGATCTTCGTGACGCAATGCAAACGATTGGTCGGATTCGCGATGAGAGGGATGCGAGTTCGGTTAGTCCGAGAAGTCGCACGTACGCATGCAGATCAAGCAATGCTGCGGTGACGCGACTCAGTGAGGGCACGGACTCGCGACCGATGACTCAATTCAACGCAGTTCAAGAGGCTGCTGATTGATGAAGAGTCGCTTGCGGTCGCGGTCGCTCAATTGGTCTTCGTCATCGGTTCGCGAGGCAGCGGCACCAGTTCGTCTTCTGGCTTCGATGCGATGACGGCGGGGTCTCGTTTCAAATCGAGCCCTTCAATGGACGGCACATCGGGCGGCGTCGCTTGAGTCAGCGGACGGCCCGTCTTTGAGGTCGGAGTCTTCTGCGTTGAACGCGGTCGCACGAACAACGGCTTTGAAGAGGCGGGCTCATCCGACTTACTCGTCGGGGACGGGACTGATTGTCCGACAGAGGCCGATGACGTCACTCCCGCGTTCGAACTGCTGACTGTTGACACCGACGGGGGCTCAGTTGATGCGCTGGCCGATGTCGTCGCAGAAGTTGCTGCTGCTGATCGTTCCTTTGTCGGGATCTTCAGTTTCATGCCGACACTGAGATCATTCGGGCTACGCAGCACGTCCTTATTCGCTTCGTAGATCTCCATGTAGCGCTTATGCGTGCCGAGATACTTAAAGGCGATCGAACTGAGTGACTCGCCGGCAGCGACTTCATGCGTCTTCGCTTCCGATGAAGCGGCAACGGTTCGTTCGCCTTTCTCGCGAGGAGCGGGGACTCCGTCATTCAGTCCGCCATTACCCGGTGCGGGCGTCGGAACGGAAACAGTGGCGTCGCTGTCGCGGCGAGCGTTCGGACGGATCGGCTCCGGAACAGTTGCCGTCAGTCGATTCGATGAAGCTGCTGTTGCTCCGGGAATGTGCGGCGCGACTTCGGGAACGAGTGCGTCGGGAATGGTCGGAGTCTTAGCGGTCGTCTTTGTGCCGTCGGCCAAATACGGCGCGTTCGGCTTATGACGAATGCGGCTGTCGAGTGCTTGCGGATTGGCAAGGGCCGGCCCGTTCTCGTCGGGACTGGGGGCCTCGTTGCGGAAAAACAATGCCCCGACAATCCCGATCAAGAGGATGCCCAGTGCTAACCCAACTTTCTTGTCGGGATGCATGACGGAGCTCCAATTGTCGGTTGATCTGATTTCAACGGCGGTGCCAATCATCACCGGGCGATCGGCTGCTGCTTGAAACAGAAGCACGAGCGGTGCGGTTGATGTCGATCCCGTCTGAAGTCAGAACGAACTTGAGGCAGTTCTCTGTTTGCAGTGCGAGAAGACTCGACCGCAAGCTGAGCGTGCTGCGTGTTCGCCTAAGCATGCGCTATGAGCCCCTCAACGCGAGTCGGAGACGCGCCGTAACGGCATTTCCATAGGGAGTCGGGTCCGTCGCAGCGGTTGCGTAAAGTGTGAGGGCGCGCGACTCAGACGGACGCAGATATCAGTCGTTGCAATGCGCTTGCGAGCGGACGGGCTACGAGCGCGGCTCGTCGTCTTCGCTCGAAGAAGGCCGCGCGACGAACAGCAGCACTTGCAGGCAGAGGAAGATCATCAGCGGCGCAATCCATGCAAACCGCAAGACCTTCAGCGTGAACTGCGCGACGGCACTCGGCAGCTTCGCATGATCGACGAGCACGTCGGCGTGCTGCAGCCCACGCGTCTTCAGCTCGCGCACAACGACGGCGATCCGCTGCCGGTCGAGTTCTGACGTTTCTCCCGATGATTCCGGCATCACGAAGATCGGTTCGGGAGAGCGTTCGAGCCGGCGCGCTAACTCAAGCATGTGCTGCTGACCGACGCGATTGAGTTCTGAGCTTTGCACGTCGAACTCGGTTGTCGCGACGACTCGGCCGGCCGCCTCTGCTGACCTTTGAACCATGCTGCGCGAATCGAGGAATGCTCCGAGTAATAAAAATGCCACTAATCCGACGAGCGTCAGTAGCAGCAAGCTGCATCCGCCCGCAGCCATCTGAGATTTGAAGATCGAACGTTCGGACGTCGTCTCGAACTGCATGTCGATCGTGCGTCGTCGGCGGAGCGATGTTGCCGTCGCTTCGACCGTTTCAAACGCGCGCGTCATCTCAATCCAACAATCGGTTGAATGAGCGAGTCGTTGCAGTGTTGCTTCAATCGTGCGCGCCCCGGCTGATGCTCCGTCGTCTGCGAATGTCTGCGGTTCCGTCGCTTTCGGTTTGATGACGAGTTGTCCGCCGAGCGATGTTCGATCGAGTGTCAGCGTTGCTTCGCCGTCAGTCCCCGTGACGATCAAGTTCCAATGCGGCTCTGCCGCTCGCGCGATCCATGTTGCTTCCGGCAAGCCCTCTCCGCCGAGCGTCACTGTCGCCATTGAGACGCCCGCAGAGGTCGTTCCCGAATGCACGGCGGTGATGCGCGAATAGGACTCGCGCGAGCGTTGGCGCGACTGTGCTTTTTCTTCCACTCGCTGCGGTTGAACCGCAGTTTCCGCCGGACTGACGCAATGCACTCCGAGGGATCGCAGCAGCAACGCGTCGTGCAGCATCTCGGCATTGAGTAGCTCGCGACTCATGAGTCCCGCTTCGCGATCAGAGTTGAGACCGCGTTCGAGTCGCAACAGGACAACGCGACCGATCGCACCGGCGGCGATCGCGGTTCGCATTCGCTCAACCAATTTTTGCGCAACGAGTGGCACAACCGGCACGAGCGGCACTCGGTTGTCGTCATGAATTAAGGTCAGCTCATAGATGAACGCCGAACCCTGAGCGGCGATCGGCATCAGCAGCAGCGTCTTGCCGTTCGATGCCAACTGCCGAGCGCCATTGAGCACCGCTTCGGTCGTTCCCCCGATGATCACTGCTTCGCAAGCATCGCCCGCGAGGAGCTCTTCCCAATCGTTGACGAGTCGCACTCCCGGAACTGCGGCGATGAGGTCGCTTGCCGCTTGCTGGCCGATCTCAGCCGCCGCCTGCAAACGATGCTCGGGCAATTGCGCGAGTGAGCGAGCTACTCGCAACGCTTCCGGATGATCCCCCAACAACGCGAATCGCATGAAATGTCCGAGAACAGAGTTCGGGAGTGAGATGAGGCAGCGACAAGCCGCAGTAATTTTTCTGACAGCAGGCTTACTCTTGCGAGTTCTTGCGGTAGTCGAGCGGCGGCTTTTGCGTCGGTGTGATGAGCGGCTCGTACTTCCGTTGACCGAGACGACGATCGAGTTCTGCCTTTGCTTCTTTCAGCAGTCCCGGTTGCGTCATCAAGTCCCATGCGGTTGCAGCGAGCACGCGCGCGGCGAGATTCGCGCCTTTGCGACCGATCGTTGTGCCGCTGCTCGCGACTGCCTGCCATGAATGCGCCGGAGTGCCCGGCACGTAGCAGGCCGTTGCGAAACCCGTTGTCGGGACGAGCCATGAAACATCACCGACGTCGGTTGAGCCTTTGCTCGTCGTGCCGCTGCGATCTTCAACCTGCTTGATGCGATCGAGGGATACTCGCTCTTCGAGTGTGTCTTGCAGCTTGAGTGCGAACTCGGTTTCGTCTTTCGCGTAGCTGAGATCATTGATCGCTTGCAGGTTCTTCAGAGAGACCGCAGCGAGCGCGTTGTTCGGCAAGATCTCGCGCGTGCCGCCTTCAAAGAGCACCGTCAGCTTCGTGTCTGTTGCGAGTGCTCCGGCTTCGGCGCACTTCACCAGTCGGTCATAGACCTTTTTCACAACGTCGCCGTCGGGATGCCGCACGTAGTAGTAGACCTCAGCAAATTCGGGCACGACGTTCGGTGCTCGTCCGCCCGATGTGATGACATGATGAATGCGCGTGAAATCGGGAGTGTGCTCGCGCAGCAACTCGGAAGCGAAGTTCGTGACCTCAACGGCATCGAGAGCAGAGCGACCTTTCTCCGGCGATCCGGCAGCATGCGCGGCTTTGCCTTTGAACTGAAACTTCACCGCGATCCGCGCGAGCGTCGAACTGTCTCCCGCAGAGTTGAGCGAACTCGGATGCCAATGCAGCGCGGCATCGCAGTCTTTGAAGAGGCCCGCTCGCGCCATGAAGACTTTTCCGCTGCCGCCTTCTTCTGCCGGGCAGCCGTAGAACCTCACTGTGCCATTGAGCTTGCCGACTTTGATCTGCTCGGCAATCGCGATCGACGCTGACATCGCGGCCGTGCCGAATAAGTGATGCCCGCAAGCGTGCCCGTAGTCCTTCTTCTCACGCGATTGGCGATAGGGAACTGCATCTTGCGAGAGACCGGGCAACGCATCGAACTCACCGAGAATCGCGATGACCGGCTTGCCGCTGCCGTACTCAGCGACGAACGCCGTCGGGATCTCGGCCACTCCGCGCGAGACTTTGAAGCCGGCCTTCTCGAGTGCCGTTGCGAGAAGCTTTGAAGACTCGACTTCTTGATAGCCGGGCTCGGCGAGATCCCAAATGCGTTTCGCGAGCGTCCATGTTTCGGCGTCGCGTTGATGAATGGACTGAGCCAGTTCGCTCTTCTGCGCCCATACCTCAGTGCTCGCAGCAAGAAGCAGTATCAGCGAGAGCACGAATGAGTTTCTGAGAGGAGTCATGAGCCAATCGTTTCTTTGATAAAGCTGCGGATGCGAACAACGGGCGGGATCTTCAAAGCGTCGTTGCGATCCTGCAAGCCGCCTCGATTGGCAGTTTTTGATGTCCGAAGGACGTTTAGTGGGATGAAAAAGAGACTGCGAGTTCACTCGTGACGGCAGATTCGACACGTGAAAGTGAACGTCGTCCCGCTGCGGCTCGGGATGGAATCCCAAGCTACTTTTTGGGGCAGACTTTCTTACTTATGACGTTTGCCCCGAAGTGTTGTCGGACGGCTGCGACGTTTTCTGCGATCAACGCTGAATGCCGTTGAGTCGTCGCGCGCGCCTTCGCAGCATGGCGGCATGTTGCTCATCAATCATGAACCGCTGCCGAATACCGGATTGACGTACCTCGCATTCCGGATCTCGTTTCAAGACACGCTCGAACGCATCGTTCTCGCGCGTCAGATGGGGACGATGCCGGACGGCTTCGGGTTTCTGACCGAGGTGCCTTTCTTGCAAACCGTGCCGCCGCACGTGCAGCTCGATCTGCTTGCCGACACATGGAGCAAGCATTGGTCGTCGGCACGCGAGCATGCATCGCTGCTCGATGAGAGCGTCATTTATGCCGCTTGCGAAACGGCTGCTCGCATTGCTGAAGAAGAGCCGTCGATCGTCGCGCATTCGATCTTCACGGGACCGCAGCAGATCAAAGTGTCGGTCGACACTTACTTGCCCGGCGAGTTTCGCAACCTGCATTTGAATCTCGCCAATGAAGGCGACTTCTTGCTCATCAGTCAGTTCGAAGACATTCCGCCCGAAGAGGCCGAAGAACTGAAGCAGCAGTATCGACTCGATCAAGATCGCATCGACGAGATGTTCGACGCGCTCGGACGATGGGCGGTCGCGCCGAACTTCGTCCGACGACTCGCGGGGCTCGTGACCGAGAAAGAATTAGTCCGCGCGAGCTTCGTGATCGGCGAAGCGTTGCAGTCAAATCTCAAGCGCGTCCCGTAATGCGGCGCGATCTCAATTGCTCGTAGCGAATCGTCATAGTCCGTAGCCGAAATCGTTAGATTTCGGGGCCGCAGTGACTGCGTCCGAAGTCTCACGACTTCGGCTACAAATGATGGTTGCACGCCGCGCTGAAGTGAATGATGTCGGGAAGAGTTCCGGCGTCTGCCTGCCAATGAAAAAGGGCAGTGTTCTTCATCAAGAACACTGCCCTTTGGCTTTTACTGTGAGAGGGCTGCTCATTGCTGAGCGTGCCGAAGCGACTATTCCTCGTCGGGTTCTTCGGCCTCTTCCTCTTCGTCCTCTTCTTCTTCCTCTTCTGCGGCGAAGTCGCCCTCGTCGATTTCGATCGCGAGGCCTTCTTCTTGCTCTGCGGCGGCGACTGGAACCGCTGCGGCTTCGAGTCCTTCTTCTTCCTCAAGCTGCGGGACGATCGTCTGCAACTGACCGTCGCCGACGATGACTTCCTTCACCATTTGCATGAAGTAGAGCCGCTTGCCGCGTGCTCGCAGCATCTCAAGACGCTCTTCAGCTGCGCTCTTCTCCCAGTAGGGATATCGGCCTTCTTCACGCATTGTGCCGCTGTAGATGACCCAAATGGCTCGACGGCGCTCTCGGACTTTCTCACGAGTCTTGCGGACGGCCTTCTTCTTCTTTTCGCCAGTGCCGGCCTCCTTGTCGGCCTTTGCCGCAGCCGACTTAGCACGAGAAGCGCGAGCCGGCTTTGTTGCCGCTGCTACCTTCTCTTGAGCCTCCGCTGCTTCAGCTTGACGACGCATTTCAATGCGACTTTTTCCCATCGCGGCTTTCTCCAACGTCCTTAAAACGCAAACTGCTCCGAGTAACCGGAACCTGAATTCAACGCTATTTGCAAGCTCTTTTTCGAGCCCGACCGGCCATCTGTGTCGTGCCGCCCTAACGCCTTTGGCAAAGGGGGCGGGAAACTATCAACAACGTTAAGCCATTGCCATTCAACGCTTGCGGTGCTCGGTGACGCTCTTTCGGGGGCGAATCGACCGCAATCTGGGGCTCGTTTCGGCGTCGTAGCATGGACGCCTACGTCCGTGCGGCGACGCGGAATCGAGAAGTTATCCCCGATGATCCGTTAGACGCGGTGATAGTCGCGATACCACTTCACGAAGCGTTCGACTCCGACTTCAATCGGCGTCGCCGGCTTGAAGCCGACGTCGCGAATGAGATCGTCGACATCAGCAAAGGTCGCGGGCACGTCTCCGGCCTGCATCGGCAGATAGTTCTTTGGAGCTTCTTTGCCGAGACACTTTTCTAATGTCGTGATGAGATGCATCAACTCGACCGGCTGATTGTTCCCGATGTTGTAGACGCGATAAGGAGCAGCACTCGTCGCCGGGTCGGGATGCGCTCCGCTCCAATTGGGATTACCAGTCGGGACGTTGTCCGAGACTCGCAGCACGCCCTCGACGATGTCGCCAACGTAAGTGAAGTCGCGCCGCATTTGACCGTTGTTGAAGACATCGATCGGCTTGCCGGACAAGATTGCCTCAGTGAAGAGGAAGAGCGCCATATCGGGGCGCCCCCATGGACCGTAGACCGTGAAGAAGCGGAGCCCCGTCGTCGGCAACTGGTAGAGATGACTGTAGGTATGAGCCATCAACTCGTTCGCCTTCTTCGTCGCGGCATAAAGGCTGAGCGGATGATCGACGTTGTGATGAATGGAGAACGGGATCGTCGTATTCGCCCCGTAGACCGAACTCGATGACGCATAGACGAGATGCTTGACCCCCGAGTGGCGGCAGCCTTCGAGCACGTTGACGAAGCCATTGAGGTTCGCGTCGACATACGCATGCGGGTTCTTCAGCGAGTATCTCACTCCGGCTTGCGCGGCGAGATTCACGACGACATCAAACTTCTCAGCTTCGAAGAACTTCGGCATCGCTTCGCGGTCGTGTAGATCCATCTTCACAAACCGAAAGCCCGGCTGACCGACGAGCTGCCTGAGGCGATCTTCCTTGAGCGAGACGCGGTAGTAGTCATTGAGATTGTCGAGCCCGACGACCTCATCTCCGCGCGCCAGCAGGCGCTGCGAGAAGTGGAATCCAATAAACCCGGCCGCGCCGGTTACGAGATACTTCTTCCTTTGAGACAACGGTCATCCTCCTTGATGTGACTTTGCGTCTGATCCCAACGAGTGCAGTCAGGGGCGACTCTTGGCGCCGATCCGCTGACTGTTCCATGTTGGGGATATCGCTACTTCGCTGATTCTTGGCGAGATCAATCACAGCGCTGCGATACGCACCCAGTCGTTTCGATTGAGTTGCTGAACTGTCGAATGCCGAGTCGCTGAAAGTCTCGGTCGACGATCCTGATGCGAGCGCGGTCGCAATTAGGCCAGCGGCAGATGAGAAGTTACCGGCGATCTTCTGTATGACGGACTTGTAGTCCGTCGCAGTCGCAGATCGACGGACTACAAGTCCGTCGTACTGGTATGAACTCACCTGCCGCTCGCCTTAGTTCTGTTGAGCTGGCGCTCCGGGCAAGAGTCGCAGCGGTCGATTCGCAGCGATCGAACGGAAGGCGTCTTCGAGTGCTTGCTGATACTCGGCGAAGGTCGCTCCGCCGGGAACCTCGAAGTGGATGCCGCCGGTGATGTCAGCGATCTCTTGCATCAAGGTCGTATCGGCATCCGCGCCGACGCTCACGGTCATCACTCGGATCTTTGAGTTCTTGCAGAGGTAAGCTTGATCGATCGCGGCTTGATAAGGATCAGCACCGCCCTGATTCGGAAGTCCGTCCGTCATCAGCACCATCATGCGGAACGCTTGCGGTCGAGCGTTCGCTTCAAGTTCTTGTCGTGCGACTGCCATTCCGGCTTTGATGTTCGTGCCGCCGGTGTAGTGCCCCGCTTGCCGCTGCGTGTAGTACGGCTTCACGGCATTGAGATCGTCCGTCAGTGCATGCTCAAGCAACGCGCCTGCTGTGTTTGAGTGCGAGTAGATCACCAATCCCAATTTGTCTTCAGCTTCCACTTCAACGATGTAGTCAATCAGGGTGTCGGAAGCTCGCTTGCAGATCGTCACGGGCTGTGCCGAGCACTTCCATAAGTCGGGGCATTGTGAGTAGGACGGGTACTTCTCAAGCCAATAGTTGATGAGGCACATCGTTCCGTACTTGTACCGGAACCCGGCGGTATTCACGTTGCTGCTCGTCTCGACATAGTTGATGAAGTCGGACCATGAACCGCCCGAGTAGGGGTAAGTCGTCAGACCGAGATGCGTGATGATGTTGCTTTGCGTGACGTTGAACTTCTCGCCCCATCCTTCGGTTGAGAGATTCGAGTTCGTTCCCGACAGCACCCAAACATTGTTGATGCGCTTGTTGGCATTACCGCCGGTGCCCTGAAGCGTCGTTGTCGTCGCATTGACGTTGGTGAAGGTCTGCGTGTTGTTGTTCGAGAACTTGAGCCGCACCGTCGAGATGTTTTCCGTTGAGGTGATCGAGACTTGCGTGCCTTTGTAGGTCACGTCGATGTGAGGGATCGTGCCATTTGCCGGAACGCCGCCGACTGTGAGAAACGACGGAGTGAACGGCATGTTGCCATAGCTCGGGTTGCCGAGTTCGCCCCACATCTGAGTGATGGCATTCGTCACTGTTGAATGGCCAATGACGGGGATCTGCCCGAATTCGGTGTCGTCATTCATTGAAGATGAGAAGTCGAGGACGAGCATCATGTCGCGCGGCTGAAAGGTCGCGATCGAAGTTGATGTCAGTGCCGCTGACTGAGTTCCGAAGACCGGTGCGAAGAAGAGCGGCAAGCGGCGGTCAATCGTCGTGGTGCCGTTTGTGACGATGTCCAATCGACCGTCGACGCGGACGATGTTGTACGGCGTTTTGTCGAGTCCCCATTGATAGACGAACTGCTGTTGGACGGTGTCCCACTCTTGTCGTCCCAGTTGAATGTCGACATCGGGATCAAGCACGAGTCCCGGACTTTGGCCGACGCGATTGAGGGCTGCGACTTCCATCACGGCGTTCTTCACGTTCGTTGCGACCGTCGCTTGAGTGCCGTTTGAGTCGAGCTCCATTGCTCCGGCGAGCGTCGCAGCATCGACCGCGCATTGCAGTTGAGTCTTCACGACTGAGATGTATCCGATGTCGATCGTGAAGGCCGCGAAGCCGAGAACGATCACAAAGAAGACGGCTGACAGGACGAGAATGTTGCCTCGACGTTGTTGAGCGCGTGAGGACAGAGCTGACTGAAGAAGGCTTCGCATGATCGAACCTCGTGGCTTGTGCGCAATGGTTCCGGTTCGGCCCGACGCTTGTTATGGTGGCAAGCACCTTTGCTGCGCTGGTTTTTGAACCCGTTCGCAGTGGTGTTTGCTCCTGACGGAGTGCAGTTCCGTCCGACTTCGGCCTCTTCAAGGAACCCCGATGCCGACCATCTTCACGAAGATCATCGACAAGCAGATTCCGGCAGCCATCGTCTATGAAGACGACCTCTGTTTGGCCTTTCGCGATATCAATCCTCAAGCGCCGACTCACGTGCTGGTGATCCCCAAACGCGAGATCGCGTCGATCGACGCGCTGACTGCGGACGATGCGACATTGGTCGGACACTTGTTTGTGGTCGTTCGCCGTATCGCTGCAGACCTCGGTCTGAGCGACGGCTATCGGACCGTGATCAACTGCGGTCGTCACGGGGGGCAAACAGTGGACCATCTTCACATTCACGTGCTCGGAGGCCGTTCGCTGAGTTGGCCGCCGGGCTAACTGGGCGGCTGATTTGCAGAGTTCTGCGAGTGTTTCGAAGTTCGAACGTTGTTCGGCGGCAGATCACTCAGTCGTCTGCATGATGCCTCGAAGCAACGTGAGCGTTGTCAGCGGGCAACATGATGCGGCAACGACTCATGAGTTTGTCCGAGTAGCATGGACTTCCAGTCCGTGCTCGTCTTTGTGATGCGAGCGGTCGTGCGTCTGAGTTCTCGAATGGTTGTCGGCTTACGCAGTGTGGTGCGACGCTCCGCGTCGCGACTCCCGACGCGGAGCGTCGGGCCACAATTGGTTTTTCTTGCTGTCGCGACTCACTCTGACGAGTCGCTCCTCAACTTCCTGCCTGCTTTCCTTCCTCTCTCTAAGGAGTCCCCTCGTGCTGATCCGACGTTTGTTTTCCGCTTTGATGGTGCTCACTGCGATGGGCGCGTTGCTGGTCGCCAATCAATCGCAAGAGCCCAGTTCGGGACTCGGCATGTCGCAGGCTGCGAATGCTTTCTTGAAGACTCTCAATGAAGGTCAAAAGGCGAAGGCGTCTTTTGGCTATGACGACAAAGAGCGACTCAATTGGCACTTCATTCCGCGCGAGCGAAAGGGACTGCCGCTGAAGGAACTCGAAGGCCCCGCGTTGCAGTCGGCATTGGCGCTCATCCGCAGTGGGCTCTCCGAGAGCGGCTACGATCAAACGCTGAACGTGATGAGTCTCGAAGAGACGCTGTATCTGCTCGAAGGCGGCAATCGCGAAGAGCGTCGTGCGAAGCGTGATCCGCAGAAGTACTTCCTCAGCGTCTTCGGTACTCCGGCTGAGAAAGGCACATGGGGATGGCGCCTCGAAGGGCATCACATCTCGCTGAACTACTCAGTGAAAGACGGCAAAGTTGTCGCGAGCACGCCCGAGTTCTTCGGAGCAAATCCCGGCACGATCGAAGCCGGTCCCGGCCGCACTATCCGCGTGCTCGGTGCTGAAGAAGACATTGCTCGGCAGATCCTCAAGCTCTGCAACGAAGATCAAAAGAAGGCTTGCTGGCTCGATAAGGCCGCTCCCGATGACCTGCGCGGCGGCGGAGTGCTGCAACCCGAAACGACTCCGGCGGTCGGTTTGCCGGCGAGCAAGATGTCGGTCGATCAGAAGAAGTTGCTGGCCGAACTGCTCAACGAGTACCTCAAGAACATGCCGGCTGACGTCGTCCGTGAACGTCGCGAGCGTCTCGAAAAAGCCGGCGTCGACAACATCCACTTTGCATGGTGGGGCGACAGCGAGCGCAATCTGCGTCACTACTACCGCGTGCAAGGCCCGACTTTCATCATCGAGTACAACAACACTCAGAACGCAGCCAATCACGTTCACTCGATGTGGCGCGATATGGCGGGCGACTTCGCGATTCCGCTCGCGAAGTAGTTCTTGCCCTTGCCGTTAGAGCCGTAGCTGAAGTCGTCAGACTTCAGAGGCTCGTGCGAAGGCGTCCGAATTCTGACGAATCCGGCTACTGTCAGTCTCGCTGCTGAAGTTGATGTGACAGTTCCTACATGAGGCGTAGTGGTTCGAGTGATCGAGCCTCTACGCCTTTCTTTTTGCGCTGATCGCTATGCCGTCTTGATGGCTCGCAGAGCGTTACTCGCTGTCGAGCAAACGCTTCACAACCGCAGCATTCGCGGCAGGAAAATGAGGAGCGAGTGCGCGTAGTTCGTCGCGCGTGACCCAGCGAAAGCTGTTGAGCGGCTCGGTGCTCGGAGCGACCTCGCGGCACAGCCAAAAGTGCAAGTCGACTGAGGCGTGCGGATAATCGAACTGCACTCGCTCAAGCAGTCGCACGGGCTCGATCGTGAGGCCGGTCTCTTCGAGACATTCTCGCACGGCGCACGCGGCGGGAGTCTCGTCGGGATTGCATTTGCCGCCGGGGAACTCTGCGGCGCCGGCGAGTGATTGCTCAACAGTCCGCGTTCCGATGAGGTAACGACCATTACACTCGACGATCGCAATGCCGATGGGTTTCGGGAGCATGTCGGGCTCGATGCAGAGGGAGCTGAGCAGCGGGGGATGCAGATCGTTTGACCGCATCGCCATCGGCGTGCGCTTTTGGGCGGCTGAGTGAGATCGCGCGGATGACTCTGCAGGAACGCAGCCCGTGCGCGTTTGCGGTCGGTGCGCGTTTGGGAGTCTGACCCGGCAGAAGCGCGGCCCGATGGGCACGCGGTTAAACGAGTTGGGACTCAGCGCTGCAAACGAGTCGAGCGGCAAGAGATGCTCGCCGAATGGATCGACGGGACGCCTCTTGCCGCTCGATGGACGCGATGATTGCTCTCGACCGTTGCTGAGATCGTCAGACATCGCGGGCCGCAGTGACTGCGTGCGAAGTCTCTCGAACTCGGCGACAAAGGCCGAATGAAGCGGGGTCGCGTTAGTTGCTGGCTGCGACTGCTGCGGACTCGGCCATCATTTGACGGATGTCGCTGATGTCGATGACGGCGCCGAGCAAACGCTTCGGGCGACCGTGATCCGAATTCGCAATCTTTGCTCGGAACAAGATCCATGCATCAGAGCCGTCACGGCGAGTGACGCGATGCACGGCTTGAAAGCTCTTTTCGCCATTGGCGACGGCGTCTTTGATCTGCTCAGAGATCTTGGCGCGGTCGTCCGAGTGGATGTGATTCAGCCACTCTGAGAAGGCATTGGGGAGCTCGTGCTCGCGGTAGCCGAGAATCGACTTGAGGCACGGGGACATGTAGACCCGAGCTTGATTGACCGGCCAATCGAGCACTCCGACTTTGGCTTGCGACAGGATCATCGCGTGCCATTCGTAGAGGGCTTCAAGGTCAGCGATCGTTTCTTCCAGAACAGCTTCTCGATCAAATGGGGCGATCATGATGAGGGCTCGATGAGTGCGTTCGCGATTCGTTGATCGTGCCGCCGCGCGGCTCTGAGTTGCGATCAAGCGTGCTCAAGAACGACGGCCACCTTAATCGGGGTTGAGTGAAGCGCCTTCTGCCTATTCCTCGTGCGGTCAAGTTTTTGTCCGAGGGTGTTGGGCATTTGCGTGTTGCCAAAGAAAGACATGCTCCACAAACCGAACGGGTCGTAACGATCCGGCAGGCTGCTGAGAGGCTCCGCCCATCAGGCCGCTCAGGTCGCACCGATCGCGAAAGCTTGTCACGCAGCGCGAAGATGTCGCGACGCACGCATTGCAGCGATCTCGCAGGTTCGGTGATGGATCGCTGCGGTCAATTGCGCGAACGATGTGAGTTGTCACCGCGATCGAGTCGGTCTTCACTCCGCCGGAAAGCGAACTCACCGACAACGTGTTGGCGAAATGGGAATGGGACGGACGGGACCACTGAGACGAATGAGCTTGCTTGAATCAGGCTTATCCTTCAGTGGGGGCGAGCGATTCGAGCGAGCCTTCAGGACATCACTCTTAGGATCGAATTCATGCGACTCGGAATCTATGGCGGAGCCTTCGACCCCGTGCATTGGGGGCATTTGCTCTTGGCGGAGCAGGCTCGTGAGCAGTGTCAGTTGGACGAAGTTTGGTTCGTGCCGACGCGACGCCCGCCGCATAAGGACTTCGAACTGAGCGACGGCAAGCATCGGGTTGAAATGTTGAAGTTCGCTCTTGCGGGACATCGTCAGTTCGTTGTGAAGACGCACGAACTCGATCGTGAAGAGGTTTCTTGGACCGTCGATACGCTGGCGCGGATTCAGCAACAGCACGCCGACGCGACGCTCTTCTTCTTGATGGGAGCGGACTCGTTGCACGACTTGCCGACATGGCGCGAGCCCGAACGCATTGCTCGACTCGCGACAATTGTGGCCGTGAATCGCGGGGCTCAAGCGTGCGAGCAGTACCTCAAAGGGCTTGCTCCCAACATCGCGAACCGGGTGCGTTTCGTGACGATGCCGGGAGTGACGCTGTCGGCTTCAGACATCCGACAACGCATCAAGCATCGGCAAAGCATCCGCTACATGGTGCCCCGCGCGGTTGAGGAATACATCGCGCAGAACGGGCTCTATCGGGAATAGGCCGTCGCGGAAGACGTTATCACGATGCTGCGACGGTTCTTGTCTTCGGTGTGAGGAAGAACCATTCCATTGCTGCCGGGCGGTACTCGGCCAACATCGCGCGGCGGGTTGCGATGTTGAGTCCCTGCAACTCGGGATAGCGGTAGTACTTCGCCTTCAGGATGTCATCGACCGTGACTGCAATTCGCAGGTTGTGCGTTGCTGCGAAGAGTTCAGTGAGCGTCGTCGAGATCGTAAGGTCAAAGAGGTCGTGCGTTTCGATGAGGATGTCCCAGTCGCGAAACAACGGGACGGTCGCGGCGGTGAAGATGTATTTTTCATTCCCCTCGCAATCGCAGACGAGCAATCCGCGCTGACGAAGCGGAATTGATGTGATGTCGGTTCCGGCAAATGTCTCACGAATGATGACTCGCTCGCTGACGCCATTTGCGGCGGCCATTGCTGCTGTCAGCTCTTGAGCCTTCGGGTCAGTGTCGTAGGCATAGACGATCGAGTTCGGCAGACGCCGCGCGAGGCCGACAGCATAAAAGCCTTCGGCGCAACCGATGTCGATGACTTCGGTGTAGTCGGTCGCGCAGATCTCCTTGATCCAGTCATGCAGTTCGGCTTCGTAGGAGCCGAGAACTTTCGGGATGATTGCACTGCCGATCGACAGCAACTGCGGATACCGCATGCCGGCAAATGGTCCGTGCCGCACGATCCCATCAGCGAACAATTCGTAGATCTCGGCAGACGACAGATTCTTCATCGGCGTTCCGATTCAGAGAGGGAAGTATGTGCAGACGCAGTGCGATGCGGATTTGAGTCGCTTTGCGTGCGCACGAGTAGCTTCGTTCGTCGTCGGGCGACGGTATTGCCGACTGGCGCGTGCCCGGCATACTGCCCGCTCGAAACTTGCTAACGAGCGAAGAGGTACGGGGCACTTGCTTCGCCGTCTTGCCGGTCCCGATTGGTGCGGACCGCGCTTTCACTCTCACTTCAGAGGACTCACTCGTGCGACGATTTCCCACTCTGCTGACACAGTGGTTGCGACCGGTTGCGGTCGTGCTGCTGGCGCTGACATCTCTCTCGATCGGCAGCGCGCGACTGCTGGCGCAGGACAAACCGAAAGAGATCGCGAAGCCAGTCATCGTCTTCAATTTGGCGAGCATCGACAAAGTGCTGTCGCATGCGAACTTCCTTTTCAAAGAGATCGAACGTCCCGAGTTGATGGATTTCCTCGGAGCGGGACTCGCCAACATTCGCGACTTCAAAGGCGTTGAACGCACGAAGTCGGGCGGTTTGATGATCTTCTTGGCTGATGGAATTTTTCCGACACCTGTGCCGGTCGCCTATGTGCCGGTCTCTGACATCAATGAGTTCGAGCAAACGCTCGCGACAACGCCGCTCAAGTTGCAGAAGTCAGAGGACGCCGATGATCGCTACTTCCTCGTGCCGCGAAATGGGCAGAAGCTCGCTGTGCGGTTGCTGAATGGCTACGCGCTGATCGCTCAAGATCACGAGCAACTGGATCGCAACTTCGTCGATCCCGGAGAGTTCACGGCTTCGTTGAGTAATCGTTATGACATCGCGATCTCGGCAAATCTGAAAGTTGTTTCGGCACCGGTGAAGCAACTGCTAACGAACATGCTGCGGTCGTCGACTCAAGCCGGTATGCAGCAGCGCGACAATGAACCGGACGGGGCTTATCAACTCCGCAAGTCGCAGACGGAAGGCAATCTGCACTTCATCGAGAGCCTGCTGCTCGACGGCGAAGAGATGACGATCGGCGCCAAACTGGAGCAGGACAACAAACGCGCGTTCCTTGAAGCGATCGTGCGAGCAAAGCCGGATTCGAGCTTCGCAAAGGAACTCACCGGCGAAGTGAAGCCGAGCTACTTCAGAGCGGCGATCGATCACAACGTGCCGCTCTCGGTCTCGATGACTGGCCCCTTCAACGACTTTCAGAAGAAGCAGTTCGCTCAGATGTTGAAGGTCGGAGAGCAAGAAGCGAATCGCGGATTGGCGAAGCTGCCTGCCGATGCGAAGCCCGATGAGATTCCAAAACTGGACTCGACGAAGCTGCTGTTCGAGTCTGTCAAAGCAACGGTCGATGCCGGTCAATTGGACGGCTTCGTGCAGTTCTTCGGGGATCCGAAGTCTGACTTCGTGATCGTCGGCGGAGTGAAGTTGGTTGAGGGTAAGAAATTCTTCACCGGCATCTCGGACATCCTCAATCGCGTGAAGGACACTCTGCCTGAGAATCTGAAGCTTGAGATGTCTGCGCTCTCGCATGGAGAAGCGGTCTTTCATCGACTCTCTCCCGACAAGATCGATGCCGAGAACGCGCTCGTCTACGGGGATAAGCCGTCCTTCTACTTCGGAGCGGACAACAACGCCGCATGGTTCGCATGGGGCGGGAAAGACGCGGTCGGCAAACTGCGCGAGACAATGGATAAGGTCGAGGAGTCGAAGCAGCATGCTCCGAAGGCCGACAATTTGGTGCCGTTTGAACTGGTGCTGAATCTGTCGCACTTCACTCAGCAGCGTGTTGAGAAGGGCAAGCCCGGTCCGTTCGCGGACTTAGCGAAGAAGAGTTTCACTCAACCGGGCAGCGACACGTTGCGAATGGACTCGCGGCCGATCGACAACGGCGTGCGCATTCGCATTCAAGTTGAGAACGGATTCTTGAAGCTGATCGGGAATGGCATCGCGAAGCAGATCGACGGGAAGAACAACTTTTAGTTAGAGACGCGCGGCGTTAGCATCCGCCGCGTTTGATCGGAGCCTAATTTGCAGGGATTCTTGACCCCTTGCTGTCGGCTCTGTTTGCTTTCCCTCCTTCTCTTCTCCCTCCGCCGTCCTTCGAGATCTCACATGGCAGACAAGAATCCTCGCGTCGAGAAGCGTGGCGCTGTGACCTGCATTCTGCTCGGCCCCGAATTCGAGACATTGGACGAAGCTCGCCTCGACACGATTCGCACTCAACTACTGGAAGCTGCTGCGGCAGCGAATCCTCCGCGAGTCGTCATCGACTTGACCTTCACCACTTTCTTTGGGTCCTCGTTCATTGAGGTCTTGTTCCGCATTTGGAATCGCATCAACGGCGCCACTGGCGGCAAGTTTGCGATCGCCGGATTGGGGCCATATTGCCGTGAGGTCTTAGAGGTCACTCACCTCGATCGGTTATGGAAGCTCTATCCGACGCTCGATGAAGCGGTGAAGGCCGTCGGGGAATAGCTGACTGAATTCGAGTTCGAAGCTTTAGCGAGTGCGTGCCTGAACGAGGGCACGCACTCGCTTTCGTTTTGGGCTCGTGCTTTTGAGGCGAGTCGTTGCGCGACATCTACCCGCGAGTCGCAGAGCGACTGGTTTATGTGCCTCAGTCGTCCGGCGACTGACTTCGGCTCCGAATTCCCGAGGAACACATCCGTTATGGGGCGAGGTTCAATTCGGTCTCGCATCGGGTTGCAGAGCCGCGCCCGTTAGGAAGCGGAGTTTTGGCTATTTCGTAACGGATTCCGCTTCCTGACGGGCGCGGCTCTGCAACCTCATTGTGAACCATGCCCGTTTTGCGGTACGACGGACTTGCAGTCCGTCGCTCCTGACGACGTTCGACGGACTACAAGTCCGTCGTACCAGTGCTCCTCACTCATTGTGCTGGCCCGCCCGGTGAGGATCTCTTCGCGTTGAAGACGCACTCGCCTTTTTTCTCGCGAGCATGAGGCTGCTGTGTCCGGGATCTCTGCATGTGATGATTCGCCGCTTCCCGGTCTCAAGCTGACGGCGGCTATTTGGGGACTGCTGTTTGCGCGCTGGTTCATCCCGGCTGAGGCGACGGCGGAAGGCGGGACCATTTGGCTCGCGCTGATTTCATGGCTCGTCGCTGCTGTTTGGGCCTTCTCTCAGAGTCGTTGCGAGCGTCCGGTAAGTTGCCGCGATCATTGGTCATTGGTCGTCGGCGGAGTCATCGCAACGCACCTCATCGCAGTCGTCTGTGCGGGACGCAGCAACCTGCATGTCGGAAGCGTTCTCTTTGCTGAGTGGCTTACGGTCGGCATGAGCTTCGTCATGTTGAGAAGCACGTTGCTGACCGCTGCTCGACGACGCGCCTTTCTCCGCGCGGCGCTTGCCGTATGGCTTGCTGTCGCCGCTTATGGAATGTGGCAGCACTACGTTCTCTTCCCGCAGCGTGCTGCGGATTACGCAGTGGAACGAGCTGAGTTCGATCGCTTACTCGCGACTCGACCGACGACGGCGGAAGAGGCTCAGCAACTCACCGCGCGCATCAGTCAGATCCGCGATGACTGGCTTGCTCAAGGCGTTCCGTTTGAAGGCCCGGCGCTCGGTCTCTTTGAGCGACGACTGCGGGACAGCAGCGAACCGACCGCTTTCTTTGCGTTAGCGAACTCGCTCGGAGGCATGCTGGCGAGCGCGCTTGTCATGCTCGCCGTTGCGATCGCTTCGCAGTTCTCAATGAGTTCTGCAAAGCGCATGCAGACGCTCGCTGTGCCGTTTGTTGGTCTTGCCGTTGTCGCGTTCTGCTTGTTGCTGACGAAGAGTCGCACCGCATGGGTCGGGACAATCGCGGGGCTCGGAGTTTGGGGCTGCTTCGAGTTCCTGCGTTCGCGTCAGTGGTTACGAGTCGCACCGCTTGATGCTGCGACTGGCTCGAGTTCAACGACGGACTCCGCAGCGACTGCATCAGACGGAAGTCGGCAGCGATCAAAGTCCGTCACCGTGAAACGCGTGCTTTGCGGATTGGCTGCGATCGCACTGCTTGTTGGCTGCATCACGAAGTTAGGAGGGCTCGATGCGCAGGTGCTGAGCGAGGCGCCGAAGTCGTTGCGGTATCGACTTGAGTATTGGACGGCGACAGCGCGCATCATTGCCGAGTATCCGCTCGTTGGAGTCGGGCCGGGCAATTTTCGATCGCACTATCTGCAGCACAAACTCGCAACGGCGAGTGAAGAGATTGCCGACCCTCACTCGTTCGTGTTTGAAGTGCTCGCGACGACCGGAGCGATCGGAGGACTCGCGCTCGCAGCGTTTCTGGTGACATTTGCCGCTACTGGATGGCGGACACTGAAATCGGGCATCGTCGCAGACTGCAAGCTGTTTGCTGAAGACACTGAAGGAGTCGCTCACGCTGCGATCGTTGCGGCTGTAGGAATCATTGCAGGCTTCGAGTTTGTGATGCAGGCTCAGTGGAACGTCGACGTGCTGATCGTCGGCTTTATGGCAACGGCATTGGGATTTGTGTCGCAGCAGTGGTCGTTCGCGAGCGAGTCCGCAGTTCGGCTCGGCGCGGTGCTCGGCATCGGAGTCTTGCTCGTGCATCTGCTCGGAGCAGGGGGCTTTGCGCTGCCTGCGATTCTCGGATGGCTGCTCGCGTTGATCGCCGTCATTTCGCTGACGGGGGAAGAACTTGAAGTTGCTCTGCCGCCGGAATCTCCGAACGCCGCTCGCGTCATCGTGCCGACAACTCCGCGCAAGCTGCAGTTCATTGCCGGTATGTCGATTGTTGTGACGCTGCTGATTGCGCACTTCATTTGGCTGCCGGGCTTAGCGGCTGAGTCATTTTTATTGCAGGGCAAACTGGCTGCTCAGCAGCCGGGGCAATTGCTTGCGGCGCGCGACGCTTATCAGAAGGCGCATCGCGCAGCGCCGATGCAGTCGCAGCCGCTGCTCAACTTGGCCGAGGTCGAGTTCATGCTCTCGGAGCAGACTCGCGATGAAGCTCGCTTTCAGAACGCGCTTGAGATCGCGCGAACTGCCGAAAGGCGGATGGCAACGAGCGGGAATGTCGCGTTCACTGTCGGGCGCTGGTACCGGCTGCGTTTCGCTCGGAGTCATCAGCAAGACGACGCGACCCGCGCGGCCGAGTGGCTGCAACGTGCCGTAGAACGTTATCCGACGAACCCGTTTTGGAACGCGGAGCTAGCCGTCGCTCTCCGCGATGCCGGTCAAGCAGAGGCGGCGCGAACTGCCGCACAACGAACGCTGAAGTTCGAAGCGATCAATCAAGCGGCGGGTCATCTCGACCGGTTTCTTCCCGAAGATGTGCTGCGCGAGTTGAAGTCACTCGCTCCGTCAGTAGATCGGAATTGAGCATTCGATCGAGCAGTGCCGTCTTCGCAGATGAATTGCGTCGCAATGCCGGGCGGCGTCATCGAGAGGCGGCCTTAGGCGAGCGGCGGATGGAACATCCCGATCATGAGTTGCGATCGCCGTAGCCGAATTCGTCAGAATTCGGAGGCTCGGCAACAGAGTCCGAAATCTCACGATTTCGGCTACTGGGCAATTTCTTTCTGCCGCTCGCCTCACTTCGCTCCGCGCGGATCGGTGATCAAGTTCACGATCACCCAAACTCCGACCGGAACGGCGAGCCATATCGGTAGCAGCATCGACCAAAAGAATTGCGCCGACATGCCACTCGCCGCGAAGGCCATGCTCCCAATCGGCGCGGCGACGAGCGTCAGAACGACGATGCTTTGAGTCAGCATTCGCAGCCATCCGGACCAAACGAAGAACATGCTGATGCCCGCGATGATCGCATACGCAAAGTAGATCAGATCGAGACCGTGACTCGGCGATGAGCCGAACCATGACGTGCTTTCGGCCTCTGCGCTTGCTGCGAGGTGCTCGGGAAAGGCGAAGCCCGAGAGATGACTCAACGCGGTGAGGCTGACCGACGCGAACAACGAAACGATCAACAGCATCAGCAGCGCCTCGACGAGTCCGGCGCGACGTGCTTGATCAAGCGGCTGCTCCGCTTGTCGGTAGCGGCGCTGACAATGACGTCCAATGACGAGCACGCCGAGTGCATACGGCACGAGCGCGATCATCCAACTTTTGATCGCGGTGCTCTTCGAAACGGTGATGTTGGCGGCGGTCAACGCGACCTCATCCGCGTGCAATGCAAAGCTCGTCGCACCGGCGGCATAGACGCTCCATAGCACGAGCCAAACAACAAACAGCGTGCTCCAGCGCAGCTTGCGATTGAGGATCAACCACTTCATAGGTGCCGCGACCTTCGTGCTGACTTGATGCAACGCGGCTTTGCTCCATGCAGCGGCTTGCTGCGTGCCCGCAGCGCATTGAGTGACTTGCTGCCATGCATCGCTTTGGCGCCACGGAATTTCTTGAAAGGCCGCGCGGACCGTCGGCTTGCGCAGTGCGTTCAAACTCAGCACGAGGAACGGCAGCTTCACGAGCCATAGCACGGACGGGATGCAGGTCAGCGCGAGTCCGACAATCGTCAGTCCGACGTTCTGCATCTTTCGAAGCGAGAGCCCGGTGAGGATTGTCACCACTGCGGAGAACGCGATGAAGATGCTCGCCAGCAAGATCGAAAACCATTCGAGCCATCCGGCAGTTAGCAGCGAAAGCGGAATCGAAGCGAGTTCGCAGACTCCGATCACCGTCAGCGCGGTCGCTGAGATGCGCACTTCCTCTAACGGCACGGGCGGCTGAGGAGCGGCAGCAGCATGCGGCGCGGGCTCGGCACTTGTCGGTGTCGGCACCGATTCAGGAAGAGCAGTCTCAGACATTGAAGTTGCATTCGTTTTGGGAGTGCGGCGATTCATCGCCGCTTTGGTATAGCGGCGCAGCCGCTTTTTGTTTTTCGGGTCCGCACTTTGTTGAGTGGGATTGAGGCGGGGAGAAGAAAGAGAAAGAAGACAAAGACAAAGACGGCTCCGCCGAATTGGAAAGCGGTGATGAATCACCGCACTCCAAAAGGGGGAGCGTATCTGTGAGTTGAGCCATGATTCGACCTCTCATTCTGAACGACTAGATTTCCCGCCCTTTGACGATCTCGTCGTGCTCCATCAACTCCTCTCACTAAGACAACTCATGAAGACCCTCGAAAAATTCACCATTGGCGTCGGCGATCGGTTTGCTCATCAAGCAAAGGCTCAATTGCGAGCATGCGAACTCATCACTGCGGACGGCGTTGAAGTCATTCCCGTTTGGAACAAGTCCAATCGCGAGCACACCTTCATCGGCTCGGAACCTTCATCGGTGCTAAGCGCTGCTCAAGAGGCCGTGAAGGCGCTGAATTGGAAACATGGATGGCACGTCGATGCCGATCACATTCGGCTTGAGACCGTCGATCGTTTTCTGCCTCATTCGGACTTCTTCACGATCGACGTTGCGGACTCGATCGGCAAAGCCGCACCGGGCAACAGCGTCGCTCAGTTTGTCGATCGGCACCCGGAGCTAGTCGGCACGTTGTCGATCGCGGGGATCGAGTCGCCGTTCTCAACGACGCGCGCTGACATCGAACGCATCGCGGCGAAGTATCTGTTTGCCGTGCAAGAGGCGGCGGGGATTTATCGTTACATCGCCGACAAGAAGGGCGCGGACAACGTCATTGCAGAAGTCTCAATGGACGAGACGGACGAGCCGCAGACCCCGCCGCAGTTGCTCGTGATTTTGGCCGCACTGGCTGATGAGAACGTGCCCGTGCAGACGATCGCGCCGAAGTTCACGGGCCGCTTCAACAAAGGCGTCGACTATGTCGGCGACCTCGTGCAGTTCGAGCGAGAGTTTCATGACGATCTCGCCGTCGTCGCGCATGCGGTGAAGCAATACGGCTTGCCGGCCACTCTGAAGCTCAGCGTGCATAGCGGCAGCGACAAGTTCTCGCTCTATCCGATCATCCGTCGCACGTTGCCGAAGTTCGGAGCCGGGCTGCATCTGAAGACGGCCGGCACAACATGGCTCGAAGAGTTGATTGGACTCGCTGAGGCCGGCGGAGAAGGGCTCGCGCTGGCGAAAGAGATCTATGCCGACGCCATTGATCACGTTGACGAACTCTGCGCTCCGTATGCCTCGGTGATCGACATCGACCGAGCGAAGTTGCCGTCAGCGGCTGAGGTCGCCGGATGGTGTAGCGATCAATACACCGGCGCCTTGCGGCACGAGCAGCAAGACCCGCGCTTCAACGCCAGCTTCCGACAGCTCTTGCACGTCGGCTTCAAGCTCGCGGCTAAGAAGGGGCAGCGCTATCTCGATCTGCTCAAGGCCAATGAAGAAGTCGTCGCGAAGAACGTCACTCACAATCTCTACGTGCGGCACTTGAAGCCGCTGTTTGTGGGCTAAGGCCGAGCGGCAGTTGAGAACCTACGGGATAGTCGGGAAATAACTTCCCGGTTTCACTCTCTGTCCGGTTCGCCCGGACGGAAGCAACGACTGGCCAGCTACGAAGTGAGGAAATAGCCGACCAGTCGCTGCTTCCACTGACCCGGGGTCAGTGGAGAGCTAGCCCCTGCAATCCGGTCGCTTCGGGAATCGCAATTGGCGTCTGACGCTCGATCACAACGGCAGCCTTCGCCCCTCAACGCGACTCCGAGATCAACGTCGACTTCACGAAGTCCTCATTGAGCGTAACGCCCAATCCGGGACCGTCCGGCACGGTGATCCATCCGTCGACGGCTTGCACCTTCTGTGTCGTCAACTCGTGACGCAGCGGCGAGTCCTCAACGCAGTCCTCGAAGATGAACGCATCGCGGCACGTGCTCAGCCAATGCAGGCACGCCGCGACCGTCACGGGGCTCGTGTAGCAGTGATTACAGAGCCGCGCTCCGATCTCTTCGACGCGCTGCCGGATGTAGGTCGAGTCCGTAAAGCCGTTGCGGGAAAGGTCGACCTGATAGACGTCGAGGCAACGGCCATCAATCAGCGGTCGGAACGACTGCCGTCCGCACTCTTCTTCTCCGGCAGCGATCGGCACAGGAGAACGATCTCGCAGCCAGCGGTAGCCGTCGTAGTCGTCCGGGTGCAGAGGCTCTTCGAGCCATCCAATCTTGAAGTCGGCAAAGGCATGCGCTCGTTGCAGCGCCGTGCGAGCATCCCAAACGCAGCCCGCATCAACGAGCACTGTGCCCTCTGCCCCGAGGCCCTCGCGAGCACCGCGCACGAGATCAATATCGAGAGCCTCATTCTGTCCCATTGGCTCCCAACCAAACTTGATGGCGCGATAACCGGCGGCCTGCCAGCGTCGCGCGATGTCGGCAGTCTCTTTGCCATCGCGGCCAAACAAGATCGACGCATAGGCCAAAATCCGATCGTGATGCTTGCCGCCGAGCAGTCGATGAATCGGCTCGCCGAAGTGCTTGCCCTTCAAATCCCAAAGGGCCATGTCGATCGCAGACATCGCCGTAATCGGCACCGAACGGCGTCCGCAGTACATCGTCTTGCGGTACATCTTCCACCAAAGACGCTCGGTATCGAGCGGGTTCTCGCCGATCAGGATGTGCCGCAAGCCAGTCGCAATGTTGTGACTGAAGGGCGCGTCGATCACCGCCTTTACCATCTCGGGCGATGAGTCCGCTTCTCCGATGCCCTCAAGCCCATTGTCCGTGCGCACGCGAACGAGCACCGAGTCCTGACTGCTCGCCGTTTTGGCCTCGACGTTCTTGATGCGCAGGATCTGACAAACAACTTCCGTGATCTTCATGAGTGGTCCTTGAGAAGAGTTCCTCACCGGGCGGGCCGGCGCAATGGATGTGAAACACCGGTACGACGGACTTGTAGTCCGTCGAACGTCGTGAGAAGCGACGGACTGCAAGT
>CAZNMS010000019.1:0-35413 GCA_964573505.1 uncultured Planctomycetaceae bacterium
TTTCGCCCCCGGCCTTGTGCCGGGGGTTCAACGGCCTTTGCGCTACTTAAAATCACGGGTAATTCGAGTAGCGCAAAGGCCGTTAAACCTCCGAGGCCGGGGTACCCACTGGGTCGCGGGGGCGATTTACTCACAGCCTCGACGCAAAATCGGGAAGTGATTCCTAACCGTCGAGCGCCAGAGTGATGCAGCGATTGCATGAGTTCAACCTCGCTGCTGAAACGAGCCGGAATTGCGGCCAATAGCCCGCTCGCATCCTCTCTTCCGCTGTCAAATTGGCGAAGCTGCAAAAGCTCTTCTCGTCAGCGTGACCTCTCCGATTAGCGACGCTCTAACGCGATTTCCTGACAGAGCGCAAGTTCGGAATGTCGCAGGTCGATAAGGCTTAGCAGGAGTTTGTCCCCACAAACCGAACCTCGCGCGGAGCGACATTGGTTGCAGGACGAGCTCGCGGCTTATCACCGGCTCACGGATTGGGCAGTGACGGTCGCTCGAATTGGATTGCTCGAACTGCACCGGCAGCTTCGAGTCGCCGCTGACTCTCTCTTGCCCACGGATGGGTCCCATGCAACTCAACGCTTGGCTTGAAGCCCTCAAGAATCGTCTCCGAACGGACTCTCGCAAGCCTGCTGGTCGCGCTGTGCCGGCTCAGGTGCAGTCGCTTGAAGACCGCTCGCTACTGTCGGTCTCCAGCTTCTTCGTGAATGGCGAGTTGATCGTCTCGTCGAACGCAGACGACGCGATTTCCATCGGTCGGAATCCGGCGGATCTGACAAAGGTGCAAGTGCTCGGGAACGGGCAAGTCATCGGCTCAGCCAGTGGCATCACTGCCTCGCAGGTAACGGCGATTACAGTCAACGGCGGCGACGGAGCCAATCAGATCAGCCTCGCTGGCGTCGTGCAGTCGGCCTTCCCGAATCTGACGTCCGTCAGGATCAACGGGAACGCGGGCAACGACACGATCACGTCGAGCAACAATCTCAACGACATTATCAATGCCGGTCACGGTGATGACATCATCAACGGCGGCAATGGCAACAACCTGATTGATGGCGGTCACGGCAACGACTTCATCACGGGCAGTCTCGGCAACGACACGCTCGTCGGGAACGACGGCAATGACACGATCGTTGGCGACAACGGCAACGACAGCATCTCGGCCGGTGACGGCGATGACTCCGTGAATGGCTCTGCCGGTTCCGACACGATCGACGCTGGCGACGGCAACGACTCGGTTGTCGGAGATGCAATTGGTTTTACAGGCGCCGGCAACGACAGCATCTTGGGCGGCGAGGGTAACGACACTCTCAGCGGCGGCCTCGGTGATGACTTCATCAGCGGCGGACTCAATGCCGACGTGCTTGATGGCGGTGACGGCAACGACACTGTCAATGGCGGCGGCGGCAATGACAGCGCGCTGGGCGGTCTCGGTAACGACATCGTTCGCGGCAATGCCGGGCTCGATACGCTCGAAGGCGGTAGCGGTAACGACACACTCAACGGTGATGGCAGCGCCGACTTGCTCTATGGCGATGACCCCTTCAACTCCGTTGCCGGTAACGATCGCATCGACTCCGGCGCGGGGGCAGACACCGTTTATGGAGGTCGCGGCAACGACACTCTCAACGGCAATGGCGGTCAGGACTCGATCTTCGGTGAGAGTGGCGACGACAGCATTCTCGGCGGCGATAGCGATGACATCATCGACGCCGGTGACGACGACGACTTCGTCAACGGCGGCAACGGTGCCGACACCATTTACGGCGATGTCAGCACGGGCGGTGCTGCTCCCGGTAGCGACACTCTCGCCGGGGGCGCCGGCAACGATGTGATCCTTGCGGGCGGCGGAAATGACTCGGTCTATGGCGGAGCCGACGACGACAGTATCTCGGGCGAAGCGGGCGACGACTTCCTCAACGGCAATGCTGGCAACGACACACTCGATGGCGGCATTGGCGACGACACGCTCGTCGCGGGAACGAGCAGCGGAGCTGACACCTTCACTTCGTCGGGCGGAGCAGACGCTGTCACCATTGATGGCACGAGCGTCCAAGACATCATCAATATCAAGACGTCCGTGAACGGCGTGACGGTGACTTTCGTCACCAAGAAGGATGAAGTGCTCGGGGTCGTCAATGTTGCAAACACAGTCGGCTTGCTGGCGATCAATGGGCTCGGCGGCAATGACAAGATCACTGTCGAAAATGTCCCGAATGGGCTCGGCACTCTGATACGGATTGATGGCGGCGCGGACAAAGACACGATCGACGCCACTGGTGTTCTTGCAGGCGGAGCGACTCTGCATCTCCTCGGCGGCATCGGCGATGACACCATCACCGGCGGCGAGGGCGGCGACACGCTCGAAGGCGGCGCGGGCAATGACGTGCTGACTGCCGGAAAGGGAGCGGACGTCGTCAATGGCGATGACGGAGCAGACATCATCGCCGCCGGCGCCGGAGATGACTCGGTCAACGGCGGTCTCGGTAACGACAACGCCATCGCCGGAGACGGCAACGACCTGCTGATTGGCGATGACGGCAACGACACTCTCTCGGGTGAGGCCGGCAATGACTCGTTGTCGGGCGGCAATGACAACGACGTGCTGATCGGCGGAGCCGGGCTCGACACTGCGTTCGGCGGTCAAGGCAACGACTCAATTACCGGCGGCGGCGGCAATGACTCGCTCAACGGTGAAGCCGGAGACGACTTGCTCAACGGCAATGCGGGCACCGACCGCATGCAGGGCGGCGACGGCAACGACACGCTCAACGGCGGTGACGATGCCGACACCATCAGCGGCGGCAACGGTGACGACAGCATCACCGGCGGTGCCGGAGCGGACGTGCTCACTGGAATGGACGGCAACGACGTTGTGCGAGGCGATGACGACGCCGACACAGTGCTCGGCGGTGACGGCAACGATTCGCTCTCCGGTCTCGCGGGCGATGACATCGTGCTCGGTGAAGACGGCGATGACGCCGTCAACGGCAACGGAGGCACGGATACCGTCGCGGGCAATCAAGGCATCGACGACCTCTCGACCAATCTGGCCTCAGAGATCGACGAGACCTTCGTGCTGCCGATCGAAGTCGTGATCGACTTGCAGAACCTGTAACTTGAATGACAGCGATAAGTCGTAGCATGGGCTTCTAGCCCGTGCTGAACGGCAACGGTGACCCGAACGCAAACGTTGCAAAATGGCGGCACGGACTGGAAGTCCATGCTACTCAAACGCCCTTCGCGCACTTCGTAGCTTGACTCTCTGAGTCGAGCGTCTTCCTGATGCCTCTCGCGGTCCCGACTGCAGTTGTTTAACGGCAAGCCGAAGGCGTCGGCGTTTGTCTTGTTCTCAAGCCGTGCTACTCCGTCGCCTTCGGCAAGCCGTTAAACGACGCGGCGAAGCCGCATCCATTGTGGCCCGACGCTCCGCGTCGGGAGTCGCGACGCGGAGCGTCGCACCACAATGCGCAAGCCGACAACCCGATCGTGCCGCATGACTCATCGCACCATTGCCGTCATCCCTGCTGCCGGTCTGAGTCGGCGAATGGGTCAACCGAAGTTGTTGATCGACATCGCCGGGCAGACGGTCATCGCGCGCTTAATCACTGCGCTGCGAGTTGCCGGAGTCGATGACATCTTGCTCGTCGGCCGTCGCAACGACGACGCGTTATGGCGCGAGGTGCAGCAGCATGCGGTGCATGCCCTTCGTCCTGATGTCGATCCGCCGGACATGCGAACGAGCATCGAGCACGCGCTGCGTTTCATGCGCGAGCAACTCGCACCGAGCGACGACGATTGCTGGCTGCTGATCCCCGCCGATCATCCCGTGATTGATCCGCGCACCATTCGCGAAGTCTGCAGCGAGTGGCAGAAGACCCCGACTCAGATCCTCATCCCGACTCACAACGGGGAGCGAGGTCATCCGACCGCCTTACCGTGGCGCGTTGCCTCAGAGGTCTTCGAGATCCCGGCTGATCGCGGTTTGAATTGGCTCATCCGCTCGCAACCTCAGCGAGTCCGCGAATGGCCGACTTCGAATGCTGCCGTCCTACTAGATCTCGACACTCCCGCAGACCTCGCGCGACTGACGAGCGAGTTCTCAATTGCCTCTATGAAGACGGCTCACACTCAGCATGAGGCGGAGATTCGATTAGTACGACGGACTTGTAGTCCGTCGCTTCCGACTGAAGACAACGTTCGCTCGACGGACTGCAACTCCGTCGTACCGTCGGTGAATGGCGGCCTTCAATTGGATCACAACATCTCGGCAAACGGATGCTCTGAGGCTGTTGCTGGTGATGCGGCTCAGACGTCGCGCACAAACCCGCTGCGCGTCGGCGGAGTGATTGTCTGCGGCGGCAAGAGTACGCGAATGGGCCGTCCGAAGTTGTCGCTGCCATTCGGCTCGGAGCTGATGCTGCAACGAGTCTGCCGCATCTTGAGCACAGTCGTTGATCCGATCGTCGTTGTCGCGGCTGTCGGACAAGAGCTTCCGCCGCTTCCCGCAGACGTGCTCGTCGTGCGCGACGAGTATCCCGATCAAGGACCGCTCGCCGGAATCGCAACGGGCCTCGGCGCGCTGCGCGGCCGAGCGGATGCCGCCTACGTCACTTCCTGCGACGTGCCGCTGCTCAAGCCGGAGTTCATTCGCCACTTGATCGCGAAGCTGACGACGCACGCCGCCGTCGTCCCCTGCGACGCCGAGCATGTGCATGTTCTCGCGGCGGTCTATCGACTCGAACTGGAAGACCTCGCGCGGCGACTCATCAACGAACAACGCCGCCGCCCCCTCTTCCTCATCGAGCAAAGCGACAGCATTCGAGTCGCAACCTCAGAGCTACGCAGCATCGACCCCGAACTCGACTCCCTCAGCAACCTCAACACTCCCGCCGACTACGAAGCCGCCTTGCAACGAGCGATGTGCACACACCCGAGATTCAACGATTCTCGGACGGCGCCTTGAGGGTTGCATCAAGCGGTATCCAAGTTGAAGTGCGTAGCAGACACTTAGATGAATTCTTTGCTTTTTCGGAAGCAACAACTTGGGGCCGCAATTCATGGCTTCAACCGCACATCAGCGCAAAAAAGAGCCCAATCGAGAAGCAGACTCGATTGGGCCTTTAGCGATGAATCCTACTGCCGTCAGAAGATTGCAAGCTCAGGAGTTCGACAGATCGCATCGACCGCAGCCGTCATGTCGCGACGCTCTTTCAGTTCTAGTAGCGCTTCAATGCGCGCCTTCGTGCATTCCAACGCATGCCGGGCATAAGGATTGTTTTCAGCAGGAGTCTCCATCAATTCGGCAGCTCGCTGATGTTCTTCGATGAGACGGTCAAATGAGTCCGGGCGATGATCAAGAAACTCTTCCCAATCAGGAAGCAGCCGACCAAACACACCGCGTGCTTCAAGGCACGTCAACTCCGCACGCCGCGGAGTCGGATCAATCTCAAGCTGATCGACGAATTTAGCGAACAACTCGATCATCTGAGCGATGTGATCCAAAGTCTTTTCAGGAACCATTTTTCATCCTATCTGGCGTTTCACGATTAGCGATCGGTGCGTCGTTCGAGAGGATCTTATTCAAGCAGGGTACTTGCGGATCAGCTCATTTGGTCGAGCGCATTTATTAGTTCTTGCATCTCGTTCGCCAATCTCGCGTAGCGCTCTGCCATGCGTTCTAACTTCTGCTTTGCCGCCTTCTTCCAATTCGCAACCTCGCTACAGGTTTCGGAGAGACCGGGGGTATTTGCAACTGCCCGTGCAGAAGTTTCTATGAACTCAAACTCGTCGTCTAAGTCCGCATTAGAACTCTTGAGGTCAATCGCTTTTCGGCACAGATCGACGAGGGTTGGAAAGTCTCGCAAGCTGTCGCGAAGTTCGGCCAATCGATGGATAGATCGAAGTCCGACTCCCGAGTTCCGACTGAGCCCTCTCAGGTTCTGTATTGCCTCATATGTAAGATCAATTGCTCCGAAAGCAAGATCAGGCGATGCGACGCTCGGATTCATCGCCGCTTCACATCTGCAGCAGGACGCTTTGCATCCATTTAGTTCTTTGCTTAGCCGTTCGACGGCAACCTTCTTCTTCTCCTTACGTCTTTGGCAATCCTCGATCACGCCTGCGATTCCCGACTCAATCTCGATGACCTGCCATTCATTCAAAGGATTTGGAATTCCGGCGATATCGACCCCATCGTTCAGGACCAGAATTGAACGTCCGAGCCCCCATGCGAACCCAAACTCAATGATGTTCCACCAACTGGGTAATGACTTCGGAGTGGCAAGAAACAAGAGCCGATCAGACGAATGCAGCGCTGCTCGAATCTGGTTCTGCCACTGCGAGCCACCTGGAATCGAGTTGCGGTCGAAGAAGCACCGAATACCAACTGCTGCCAACCTCCGCTCAATATCGGCGGCTCGGTCGGCAGCATCCTTGTTGGAATAGCTGATGAAGAGGTCGAAGTAGTCAGGCATTGCAAGCGTGTCCAAACAGGCGGTCTTTTGCGAAGAGGCCGGGACAGTTGTCAGTCCTTGAATTCGAGTCAATCGAAGCCAATTGCCATCAGAGCCGATGAATGCCCAATGCTCTGAATCGGCCCCAGTGAATCGATCGTGCTTACTTCTCGGCCTTCGCGAAGTCGCCGGCGGTCACGATCACGATGCGGTTCGGATCGATGTACTTCTTCAGTGTCTTCAGCACGTCGGCTGAGGTCACAGAGTTGATCCGCTGCTCGAACTGCGCGTGATAGGCCATCGTGCGACTCGCTTCCGAGGTCTTATTCAGAGTCGTCGCTAATGAGCCGTCGTTTGATCGGCCGACGGACTGCGCTTGCAAGTAGCCCTTCTTGGCCGAAGCAAGTTCGTCTTCTGTGACGCCGTCCTTCAGCAGCTTGTCGAGTTCTTCGCGGATCGCGGCTTTGACTTTGTTCGTATTCTCGGGATTCGAGATCGCGAACATGTAGAGCACCGCGCGTTGATCAACCGCCGATGCTGTAAAGCCCGAGCCGACTCCGTAGGAGAGTCCCTCTTTCTGACGGACTCGATTCGCGAGTCGCGATGACAGCGCTCCGCCGCCGAGCATGAAGTTGCCCATCACGAGCGCGGGGTAGTCCGGGTCGTCATCGCGCATCTCGAAGACGGTCAGCGCGAAGTACGTCGCGTTTGCTTTGTCGGGAGTGTTGATCGCTTGCGACTTGCCATCGACCTTCACTGCACCGGTCTTCGGAATGCGGACATAGGACGCTTTCGCTTTCCAATCGCCGAGCATCGTCGTCAACGCGGCTTGCATCTCTGCAGGATCGAAGTCGCCGACGACCGACAGTTCGCCCGCCGCCGCTCCGACTTGATTCTTGTAGAGCGCTACCAGTTGCTCGCGCGTGATCGACTTTGCGAGTTCGATCTCTTCTTCGATCGTCGGCTTATAGAGCGGATGCCCCTTCGGATACGGCGAGATCGCTCGGAGTGCCGCCGTCTGCGCGAGAGCTTGTGGCTCGGACAAGCTCTGCTCGGCTTGCGAGATCGCTTCGTTACGCAGGATCTCAAGCTCCTCAGCAGGAATGGTCGGAGTCCGCAGCACTTGCTTGAGCAGATCTAGAGCAACGGCCATCTGCGGCTTCTTTGTTTGCACGCTGAAGCTCATCTCTCCCGCCTGACCGCCGCCAACCAATTGAGTGAGGTTCTTATCGAGCGCGTCTTGCAGTTGTTGACGAGTGAGCTTCTCGGTCCCGCGCGTCATGAGGACGGGTAAGAATTCGCACAGCGTCGCTGCGTTCTGCAAGGACTGCTCGCTGCCGTAACGCAGAGTGAGCTTGAGTTGCACTGACTCGCCGCGCGTCTTCTTCGGCAGCAACGTGACTTTGAGACCGCCATTGAGAGTCGTGCGCGTCGTGCGTTTCTCGATGTTGTCCGGCGAGACATCGAACGCTTCACCGGCAGCAACGGCCGCTCGGCCTTTGTAGTCGCCAATCATCTTCGCGATGTCGGGCGTCTCCGGGACGGAGACTCGCTCTGATTCCTTCGTCGGGATGTAGACGCCGACCGTGCGGTTGTTGCGCTTGAAGTACGACTTCGCGACATGCTGCACTTGAGCGGCGTCGACCTTCTCCAGTCGATCGCGATAGATGAAGTAGAGCCGCCAATCGCCTTGAGCCGCCCACTCACTGAGTTCGACCGCCAATTGCGTCGAGTTCGCTTGAGCAAGCTCGCGTTGCTTCAACAGCTTCTGCTTCGCACGATCGACTTCTTCGTCACTGATCTTCGAATCGCCGACGCCTTCAACGGTGTCGATCAACGCTTCGAGGACGAGTTGCGGATCGTTCCCCTTATTCACTTCCGCGAGCAGCATCATCACGCCCGGATCATGCAGGGCATAAGTCGCCCCGTTGATCTGCGAGGCCTTCTTCGATTCGACGAGCGCCTTATAGAGACGCCCCGCCGGTTGAGCGGTCAGCACGGTCTCAAGCACGTCCACTGCGGCGTACTCGGGATGCGGACCTGCCGGGATGTGATAGACCGCGCCAACCGCCGCAACATCACCGACTCGACGCAGCGTGACGAACTTCTCGCCATCTTGAGCGGGCTCTTGAGTGTAGGTCTGCTCGAGCACTCGTTCGGGTTTGGCGATCGTCCCGAAGTACTTGTTCGCGAGTCCTAATCCCTTCTTCGGATCAAACTTGCCGGCGACAACGAGCATCGCGTTATCCGGCTGATAGTACTTGCGATAGAAGGCTCGCAGTCGCTCGATTGGGACGCGTTCAATGTCCGCGCGATTGCCGATCGTCGAGTTTCCGTAGTTATGCCAAAGGAACGATGCCGCAACCATTCGCTCTTCGAGCACGTTCATGGCGTTGTTTTCGCCGCGCTCGAATTCATTGCGAACGACGCTGAACTCGGACTTCAAATCCTCTGCCGCGACGCGGCTATTCATCATGCGATCGGCTTCAAAGCGAATCGCGAATTCGAGGTTCTCGTCGGTCGACGGCAACGTCTCGTAGTAGTTCGTGCGATCGAGCCATGTCGTCCCGTTGAACTGAGCCCCGCGATCCTTCAGCAACTTCGGGATATCGGTATGCGTCGGCGTGCCTTTGAAGAGCATGTGCTCCAGTAAGTGCGCCATACCGGCTTCGCCATAGCCCTCGTGCCGCGAGCCGACAAACACCGTCATGTTGACCGTGACCGTCGGCTTCGAGTCATCCGGAAAGAGCAGCACGGACATGCCGTTATCGAGCTTGAACTCGGTGATGCCTTCGATCGAAGTCACGAGCTTCGGATCAGCTTTCACCATCGGCACGAGCAGCAGCAGAACCGCAAAAGCGAGCGGTAGCACTCGTCGGTAACGCATCGTTGATCTCCATAAACACGACAAGAATTAGAGCTCCTCGAACGAGTTCCTCTCGTCCGCAGCGACCATCAAGGGTCGTCAGATGGGCTCCAGCAAAGCGGGCGGGACCATAGGCCGGGGGGATGATGCTCGCCAGTTTCAGAATGGCCGCCGTCAGGTCGAACCGGGCCACTTCGAATCAAGCAGCCATTGCCGCAACGGAAGCACTGTGACGCTTGCCGGGATCTCAGCGCCGCGCGGCAATCTGTCGTCGATCAAGAGCCACTGCTGAGCCGTTGAGAACTCTTCAGCGGCATCCGCAAGAGCACGCAACTCGCGATCAAGCACACTCGATTCAGAGACCTGCGAAGCAACTTGAATCAAGTGCTGACTGCCATCAGACCCCGTTGCGAGGAAGTCGACTTCGTATCCATTGACGGTCTTCACATAAGCAAGCTCGGAACAGCGCCGCTGCAATTCGCAGGCGACGATGTTTTCGAGGAAGTGTCCGCGATCTTGTCCTGCTTGAACGGTGAAGGCTCCGGCCAACGAATGGTCCGCGAGGTAGAGCTTTCGCGGATTCACTTGCCGACGTCTTTCCGAGTGACTGGCTAACGGCAGCGTGAAGATCAGAAACGCATCTTCGAGGTAGTCGAGAAACGACAGCAGGGTCTCCTTCGAAACACCAATGCCTCTCGATTGGAAGTCAGAGTAGATCTTGCTGACGCTGAATGTTGTCGCCGGTTGTTTGAGAAGCTGTCGCACAAACGCACGCAGCGCGACCAGATTGGGAACGCGATGCCGCTCTGCAACATCGCGAAAAAGCACCGAGTCGACATAGCCTATGAGCAATTCGATCCGATGATCGCGCAGGTCAGCTCGACAAGCTTCGGGAAAGCCGCCGCGCTGCACATAGCGATCAAAGCACGCTTGCCACTGTGACTCGTCCGCCGGACTCAGCAGCCGCTTGCGGGCCGACATCTCCAATCCTTCAAAGCGTGCGAACTCTCGGAAACTGAAGGGAGTAATGACCGTCTCGATCGCTCGTCCTCTCATGGATGTTGCGACTTCGCGGCTGAGCATCTTTGCCGACGAGCCACTCAAGAGGATTTCAACGTTCTCGGAGTCGAGGATGCGTCGGATGAACTTCTCCCATCCGGTGATTTCTTGAATCTCGTCAAAGCACCAAACAACGCGCTCGTTGCGACGGAACTCGGGAAAGCTTCGGTAGTACTCGTCGAGGACGACTCCGAGACTCGCAGCCTCAAGCCCGGCCACTCGTTCGTCTTCAAAGTTGAAATAGACCAGTCGCTCACGAGCGATGCCCGTCGCCAATCGATCCGCAAGGCACTGCCACAAGAACGTCGTCTTGCCCGATCGCCGCATGCCGACGACAGCGCGCACCTTTCCGTTGATCGAAACTCCGTCTGCGTCCCGGCGAATAGCATTCGGGAACGGTGCAGAGATCGCATCACCTAATTTCTGACGGATCGCATTGAGAATTTGGGCTTCCATAAAGACCAAATTACCGCCGAATTGGTCTTCGTAAAAGACTCCTTTTCCGGCAGTGCTCACCGTGAGTGCGGAGCAGCGTTCGCGCGTTGGTACGACTTGTCGGGGAAACTCGCTTGCCGCATGAGGCATGCTTGTCTTTGTCGGTAATGGGGTGCCCGAGTCGGGGACAACGTTTTCTCAGATTGAGGATGAGTCGCTCGAAGTCAGGCGTGAACTCGCTCGGTGATGATGCATTAGGCCGTTGGCGAGTCAGCGGGATCTGCGGCGGTCATTGAGCCGTCAATCAGAGTTTGTTCGCGAGTGCCGGGGCATCAACAGAAAGCTCGCTTGTCACCTTTCCTGCAGAACGTGATTTGCAAACGCCCTCTTGCAGTTCCTCGAACGTCTTTCGATCCGTCATCAGTGCGTGACGGCTCGTCTCACTGCAAGAGATTCACCGAGTCGAGATTCATGAGCCCGCTTGCTTTGCTCGGATGCACGAAGCGGACGAAGACGTCGTGACGCCCCTTTGTTTCGGGGAGTTCGGCGGTTCGCTCGTAGAACTTTTCCCATTGGCCGTTCACTTCAACGGGAACGGTTGCGAGTAGCTCGCCGTCCGGCTTGTCGAGTCGGATCTCGACCGCACCGCCTGCTCCGGCTGATGCGAGCTTTAGTGTCACTTTTCTTACCTTCTCCATTGAGACGCCATTAATTCGGATGAAGTGACCGTGATTGATCGCACCGACGAACTTGCCGCCACTCGCATTGCCCGAGCCTAAGACTTGCGCGCCATGAATCTCGTCAGCCGTTTCCGCTTCGATCAAACGCGGTCGCAAGAGCAGCGTCGCGCTCGCACTCAGCGGCGGCAGTTCGCCCGCTCCGCGATCGATGTAGTTCGCTTCAAGTCGGTAGTAGCCGGGTTTTGACGTCTCTTCTTTCGAGACCGGGATCGTGTTCACGAAACCGGGCAGCACGCGCATGAGTCCCGCCGGTTCGAGGCTATAGACCCAACTCACCATTTCGCGGATCTCTTCGGGAGTGTTGTGATCGTGCGGGATCATCGGGACTTTGCCCCACACTCCGGTCGAGCCTTTGATGACGCGCTGCACCGACGCGTCTAACGCACCGGCTTGCTTGCGGTACTTCGTCGCGACCTCGATGAACGGCGGGCCGACGCGTTTCTGATCGACCGCATGACAATTGAAGCAGTCGCTCTTCTTCATGAGCTTCATGCCCGGCGGTGCTTGATCGTCGCTCGCCGCGCCACCATTTGCGGACGGCATCGCTCCGAGCACATAGGTCGCATTCACCGACGTCCGCGCGGGTGACATGCGATCGAGTTCTTGAGCATCGTTCTTGTCGATTTCGTCATCGTCGTTCGTGCCGTCTTCGGCGTCCTTCACGACGAGCCGATAATTGATCGGCTGCTCGGGATCGAAGAAGTCCCCGACTTGAGGTTCGAGGAAACGCACGGTCGGTCGCTCATTGCCGACAAGCACCGGCACCGACGCGCTGCTCTTCGCTCCGTGCGAGTCCGTGACGACAAGCTCGACATTGAAGACTCCCGGCTGATCGAAGTTGACGGTCGGGTTCGCTTCATTCGAGACGACTGTTGGCGGAGTCGTCGGCACGGGCTCCTTCGTAGCGGAACTCGTCAGAGTTTCGGGGCCTTTCGAGTTAGCCGGCTCCACTTTCGGATCGCTCGGAAGTCTGACGACTTCCGCTACGGGCGGTTGTTGTTGAGCGACGGCGGGAGTCGGCGGAGCGCGATGCACTCGCCACTCGTACTTGAGTTCGTCCTTTGGGTCTTTATCGAACGTGCCTTTGCTCGACAGCTTCACGGCGAGAGGTTGCTTGCCGATGTTGTTCTCCGCCGATGCAACAACGATCGGGGCTCGATTGCCCGTCACATAGTCGATGCGAATCAGCCGAGCTTCCTTATTCACGCCCCATGTTTCGCCGTACTCGATCACATACAGCGAGCCTTCCGGCCCGAACTGCATATCAATGGGTCGAACGAACTTCTGCTGCGGCATAAAGGGCTCGATGCGTTTGACGTTGCCTTGCTCGTCGAGATGCACCGCTTTGATCCAATGCCGAGTCCACTCATAGATGAAGAGCACTCCATTGAATGCAGCGGGGAACTTCGTGCCCGACTTCAGATTCTCATCGAAGTAATAGACCGGTCCTGCGCACGCCGTTCGACCGCCGGCACCGAGTTCTGGGAACTCTTTCGATGGCCCGCCGGGGTAATAGAGCAACGCCGGCTGAGCAGGGGGTAATAGTTTCTCCCCGGTGTTGTTGGGGGACTCATTGACGGGCGCGTCGACATTGAACTTCTCACCGAGTTTCATCGTCGCGTAGTCGTAGTCGACGTACGGCAGATTGTTTGCGATGAAGTAGGGCCAACCAAAATTACCGGCGCGCTTCGCTTGATTGATCTCGTCGTAACCGCGCGGGCCTCGCGGTCCGTCCCCGCCGGCATCGGGACCGACTTCGCCCCAGTAGACGAAGCCATTGCGTTGATCGACCGTCATGCGCCACGGATTGCGGCAGCCCATCACATAAATCTCGGGGCGTCCCTTCGAACCGTCGTTCGGAAAGAGATTGCCGTCCGGGATCGACATCGTGCCGTCGTCATTCGGACGAATACGCAGAATCTTGCCGCTCAAACTATTGGTGTTCGCGGACGACTTCTGAGCGTCCCATGGAGCACGCTCCGGTCGCTCGTCGATCGGGGCAAAGCCATTCGAATCGGCATGCGGATGAGTGTTGTCGCCGGTCGAGATGTAGAGGTTGCCGTCGGGGCCAAACATCATCGAACCCGCGTGATGGCAGCACTCTTTGCGCTGCTCTTCAAACTTCAGCAACAGCTTCTCGCTCCCGAGATCGAGCTTGCCGTCAACGATCGTGAAGCGACTGATGTGCTGACCGGGATACTCCGGCGGCGAGTACTGCAAGTAGACCCAATGGTTTACAGCGAACTTCGGATCGAGCGCCATCCCGATCAGCCCATTCTCTTGAGCCGTCGTGATCTTCACTTCGCCGACAAGCTCGACTTTGTTCGTCTTGCGATTAAGCCGCTGTAGTTTTCCTTCCAGTTCGATGAAGTAGATCTCGCCGTCAGCGGAGATCGACAACTCCATCGGCTGCTTGAGCCCGCTAGCGAGCGGCGTGACTTCAAAGCGACTGGAATCAAACGCCGCTTCTTGAGCCCCTGCATTCAAAGCAGCATTCAACGTCAAAGCACATAGAGACGATCGCAACGCAGAGCGGAACCAGTTCATCAACAAATCTCGGCAGGAGGAAAGGCGGGATAGAAGAGGCGGTATCAATTGTTACTCGTTCCCAAGCTCCGCTTGGGAACGAGCTTTCGAGAAGCTCTTGCTTCGAGTCATTCACGCGGCGATGTCACAACCGGCAATGCAAAACTTCTCTGTAAGTTCAATGACATCTGAAATCAGCCCGGCAAGTACAACGCATCGCCAACAGATGCGGCTGTGTTTGATTCGCCAATCAGAACATCGATCCGCCGCACGACCATCAAGATTCAATGAGTAGCAAAGCCAACAACTCATTCCAGTTGGCAACATCCGGAATCCGGTCGATCAGTTCTTCGAGGACTTCAACATCACTGACGGACTCGATGTTGGAGACGAATTCGGTACTCGGCTCGCCGAATCGTCGTCGTCCACTTCGTAGCAAAATACGCCGAGCCTCTTTCGCACTCCCTTCAGCCCGTCCTTCCTGACGCCCTTCCTGACGTCCTTCTTGTCGCCCTTCTTCCAAGATGGCTTGATAAGTTGATGATTCGCGCATGGCTTTGATTCCTCTTAACAGTTCCGCCACTTCTTCCGGCTGCTTTCGCAGACCAAGAAGAAGATAAGTCGACATCCACAACGAGTTTTGTGCGGCAGGTGAAGTCTCGGATTCAATGCGTTTCGACATCGCCGAGATGACATCGGGAAGCTCCTCATCGCTGACCTTCGCCAGTGGAGCCAAAGGCAGTGTCGCGAGTCCGCCTTGCAGGAACGCTTCGACGGGCAATTCCCAAACGCGGAGCACACGATATCGAAACTGCAGACGCGGCTCAGATCCCAATTTGCTGCTGCTTGTCAACAAGCCGCTGAAGGCCGGACCATTGGCTTCAGGTCTCAGCAGGACGACAACGGTTTCAACCGGCAGCTTCTCCCGGCGGGTGAGCAGGACGTTGTACTCCAGCAACCGCCAGTCGCCTTCCGAGTCGTAGCTGGATTGAAACTCCGAGTGCATCAGCCACTCGTTCGACGCGTGGAGCCGAGTTGTCGCCGCGCGATCCTGATGAGCCGACTTGATCCGCAGGACTTTGTCAGCCGCCACTACGACGGTCGACAGATCGCTGTCGATCACCGTGACTTCATCGAAGTCTTGCGCGCCGAGGAGTCTCGCCCAACTACTCGGATCGAGGTCGAGCAACCACTTAAGCGTGACATCGAACGGCTTATGCACGGCAGGTTGTGGCTTCACGATTGGCCCTGAATCACTTTTGGACTGCGGCAGCCTGCTGCCGCTTTGAGTTGAGCAGCCTGCTGCTCAATAAATTCGCAACTGGCGAGGCAATTATTTCCGATCGTTCCTAAGGACCGCCTACGGTCACAGACTTCTGCTTCACATACTGCCGTACGTCCCAGAATCGGACACATGACCCGTAATGCGACGAGACCAAGAATCCGCCAGTTGGCGCCCACGCCAAGCTGCAGGCGTTGTTTTCTGGTGCCTCGAATCGAGCAAGTTCCTCTTGCGTTGCAACGTCCCAAACTCTGACGGTTCGATCGTCGCTGGCAGAAGCAATGCATTGCCCGTCGGGCGACCAAGTGACGTCGTTGATGTAGTTCTTGTGACCTCGGAATACCGCACAGTCATCGGACGAGATGTCCCAACTGCGCACGAGGCGATCGCGACTTCCTCCGAGTAGTCGTTGCCCATCAGGTGCCCAATTCACGCATAAGATCTGCTGTTTCTTTCCACTGAAGCACCGAGAGACATCCCAAGATTCGACGTCCCAAATCGGAACCACTTCATTCGCTCCGCAAGCTGCTACGAAGCGACCTTTCGGCGACCAGTTGACTCCGAAAATGGCATCGTCGTCTTTGCCTCCGCGGTGTTGGCTGCAAGCGCCTGTTTGGGCATCCCAAACTCGAAGGCCGTCACGACCGCCCGACACCAACCAGTGACCGTCGGGCGACCAATCAACGCCATAGACAGAGAGAAGATGCCCTTTCGCCTCGACTTGCAATCGACCACTGGATGCGTCGAACACACGGATCAATCCGTCTCCGCATGCCACTGCAACTCGATCGCCTTGCCGCGATATCGATACGGAGCAGATCCAGTTCGACGAGGCGTTTGAAATCTCCCATCGCAGGTTGCCGGAATTCAAATCCCAGCAAAGCAAACGACCTTGAGACTCACCCACAAACAGACTTCGTCCATCAGGACTGAGTGCGATACGCGGGCCATCGAATCCTTTAACAGCGAAGCGCCCGAGGCAGCCGATCGACTCCTCGGCCTGCTTCCGAGTCGGAATGGGGTCTTCAGCAAACTGTTGTGGGATGCAGGGCAACCACTCCGGATCGAGTCCGGCGGAACTCGTCGCTACTAACACCGGTGAGCCTTCAACAACTGAATGATGCAAGGGGCGGGGACAACCAATCGTGTTGATGGCTCATTCGATCGGGCCGAAACGAACCGAGTCCGTCCGACAGCAGGCTGTCGGACGGAAAGCGGCAGCAGGCTGCCGCAGTCCCAGAAAAATGCTCTTAGTGGTTGAATAAGAACTCGGGGCTATTGATCAGCGCCCATGTGAGATCTTGCGCCGCTGTCAGTCGCTTGTTGCTGAGTTGCTTCGTGCTGAAGTCGGCGTCGGTTTTCAGTTGCACCAAACGCGGATCATCGGCAATCGGCTTGCTCACTCCGGCGAGCACGTTTTTGCGCTGAGTCACTCCGGCATCTTCCGGCAGCGGGGCCTTTGCGGCGGCGACGGCTTGCTGCTTTGTCGCGAGCGTTGCATCCGTCTTTTGGAAGAAGTTGAGGATCTCAGTCTTCTGCGCGTCGGTGCGTTCGCCTTCCGGAGTCGCGGCGATCTTCGCGTAGGACTCGGGCAAGCTCAGCGGGATCGGCAGTGCCTTTGTCGTCGTGCTGATGCGGAAGCGACCGAGCAAGTGCTGCTTCGCCGCGTGCTGCTGAGTGATCACGATCTTGATGATCGTGCCTTCGTCAAAGCCGGCGGGTTGCTTCGCTTCAAACGTTGCCCAGTGAGTCACTGCCGGAATCGCGTTCGCGACCGCCCATCCTTGAGCGGCATTCGGATTGCCGTCGATCGCTTGAGCGATGTTGAAGGTTTGTTGGTTGTAAGACGCTTTCGCATTCTGCAACTCGACCTTCTTGAACTCCGTCGGCTTCGACTTCGGAGCGGCAAAGACTTCGAACTCGGTCACGACGAAGTTGCCGTTCTCCGGCAAGCCGGGACCGCCGCCTTTGATCTTTTCGTCGGGTATTGCTTCGAGTCGCAAGCCGGTAATGCCTTTTACATCCGTCGCGAACGTCAAGGTGTAGTTGCCCTTCTCAGCAGTACCGGCAGCGCGGATTGAATTGTCTTCGAGCTTCTCGAGCGCGACGTCCTTTGTTGCTTCGAGCGTTGCGGGCACAAGCGGCTGCCAGTCGAGCGGCTGATTGTGACTCTTCAAGTAGTTCGCAGCCGAGACCGCCAATTGGCCTTCGTAAGCCTTGAGATCGGCTTCGAGTCGCGCGGCCTCTTCGTTGCGCTTCTTCTGCTCTTCTTCACGACGCGGAGCGATCGACTTTGTGTAGGCATCGAGATCCGCGTTCGCTTTCGCGATCGCTTCTTCCCGTTGCTTTTCGAGCTTCGGTTTCTCGATGGCCCAGAAGGCTTCGCGTTCGGCGACTTCCTTCATCAGTGCCGCATGATCGGCGTCAATGTTGTTGATCGCCGCGATCGTTGAATTGATCTCGTTCTCAGTTGCCGAGCGATTCAAGACGCGCAGGAAGATCTCGTTGATCAGAACTTTGTCGTCCTGCATGTCGGTCACGAGCTTCGCGAGCACGTTTCTCGGATCGCTAATCGCGTTGCCGACCGTCGGGCCACTGACGAGCGCCATCACGGGGCCGAGTGCGACTCCCGACGAACGCTCGCATTCGCAAGCACTCTCACGAGCCGGCTTGCCGAAGTTTTCGAGGAACCCGTCCGGCAGCTTCACTCCCGCATCGGGAAGTTGAGCCGCTCGCGTACCCGCTGCGACTCCCGGAATCGCCGGCGTTGAACCGACGACCTTATGCACTGCGTCAAACAATGCTTCTGCGGTCAGACGCTTCGCAAAGGCATGCGAGTAGTTCGTCTTGTCGTCGGCATTCCATTGATGAGCTTTGAGCGTCAACTGATAGGTTCGCGAGCGAACAATCTGCCGCATGAGTTCGCGGACATTGAAGCCACTCTCAACGAACTTTTTCGTGAGGTCGTCAAGCAATTCGGGATTGCTCGGCGGATTGCCGGCGCGGATGTCGTCGAGCGGTTCGATGAGGCCCACGCCCATCAAGTAACCCCAAACGCGATTCACGTAGCTCTTCGCGAAGTATTGGTTGTCGGGCGATGTGATCCACTTCGCGAATTGGTCGCGACGGCTTTGATTCGGAGCGGCTTCAAACTTCGCTTCGAACGGGAATTTCGGGGGAGTGACTTCGCCCGTGCGGTCGTGCTTGATGTCGCCGCCTTGATTGTCGAACACGATTTCATAGAGCGGCTTCGCGCCTTCAACGGCCGTGCCGCCAATGTTCTGTCCCTTCGATTCCGGATCCGCCTTCAAGCCGAATTGCGCGAGGAACGCACCGGTCTCGTAGTAGTTGTCCTGAGTCCATTTTTCGAAGGGATGGTCGTGACACTTATTGCAGTTGAATCGCACCGCCATCCAAAGATGCGTGCTGTTCTCAAGCGTGTCCTGCGGCGTGCGCGTGATCTTGTAGTACGAGGCTGCCGGGTTCGCTTTGTTGGAGCCAGATGCCGTTAGCACTTTGTACGCGAACTGATTGTAAGGAGTATTACCTTCGACTTCCGTGCGGATCCAATCGCGGAACGCCTTCGCTCCGGGCTCACCGAGGAACTTGCGATTCACCTGCAACATGTCGGCCCATTTGTTGGTCCAGTGATCGACGAACTCGGGCGAGCCAATCAACTTGTCGATCAGCGCGTAACGCTTCGCTTGAGCTTCCGTTTGATCCGCGAGGAACTCTTTGACGGCTTCGACCGACGGCGGCAGGCCCGTCAGATCGAGATGCACGCGCCGCACGAATTCGTAATCGGTCGAAAGGTCGCTCGGCAGAATCTTCATGCGCTGCAACTTGCGCGCGACATGCTCGTCGATGAAGTTCCATTTCGCGGGCTCTTGCCAAACGAAGTTCGAACGATCGCCCATCACCGTCAGCGTCGTTGCGGCATAGCGGCCTTCGAACCGCGCGAGGATCGCGGCTTCACCTCGACGCAGGGTCGTGATGAGTCCCATCGGGTCCGTCTTCGCGATGTCGGTGTTGCTTGATTCGATAAAGGCTTCAGCCGTCACATCGCGCTTCGAGCCGTTGCTGTACGTCGCGAGGATGCGGACTTGCTGCTTGCTGCCGAGTCGTTGAGCAACCGGATTCTGCGGTTCAACTTCGATGCCGGTGACTTTCGGAGTGGTCAGATCGAGCTTCGCTCCGGTGCCGATCCAACGTCGGATGATCTCGTAATAAGGATGCCCGACCGTTGTGAGCTGACCGCCAACATGCGGCACGGCTCCCGTTGCCTTCAGCAGCATCAAGCTGTTCTCCGGCGACGCGATGTTCGTGCGGCGCGACGCGAGATCGTCGGTAAAAGCGCGCGTGTCATAGATCGGGTCATAGCCGCGCAACGACAACTTGAAACCGTTCTTGCCGTCCTTTGCTCCGTGACACGTTCCCTGATTGCAGCCCATCTTCGAGAGCACCGGGTTCACATCGCGCACGAAGTCGACCGGCACGTCGGATGTAGCAACTCTTACCGGCACTTTGACCGTCTGCGTGCCCAGCGTTGCCGTGAGTTCGCAGTCGCCCGCGCCCACAACACTGACGAGCCCATTGGCCGCGACACTCACCACTCCTTCTTTCGAAGCCGCGAACTTCACCATTCGAGTCGCATCGAGACTATCGCCATTCGCGAGCTTGCCGGTGATCAGCAGTTGAGCCTTATCAAACACTCCGCCGAGTTCGATCACTGCCGGCGAGACGCTCAGTCCCGCGAGTTGATCGTCCTTATGCAGCGTCTCAAGAGCCGCACCTGTCGGCACGGTCGACTTGCCATTCGCGGCGACAGCTTGCGTTGTAGTAGTTGTTACTGGGGCGAGCGGAACCGACACGAACTCGCGCACCGCCTTGCCGCCTTCAACTTCATAGATGCGAATCTTGCCGTCCGAGCAACCGGCAGCGACCTGCTTGTTGTCCGGCGAGATCCTCACCGAATAGACGCCCGCGTTTTCGAGTTTGATCTGAGCAAGCACCGGCAGCGACTTATTCTGATAGTCGGCGAGAGCTTTCTTCTCGCCGTCGCTCTGCTGCTGCACCCGCTTCTTCATGATGGCTTTGATGTTGTCGGGAGCGGTCGTGTCGACGTCGGTGTCGTAGATAAAGAGGTCGCCCTTATCGTCGAGACTGCTGCCCGCAGCGACGCGTCGGCCATCGCCCGAGTAATCAACGCCGAAGACGCGTCCGCGCATCGGAGCGAGTTCGCGAATGAGGTTTGCGTTATCGCCAATCACGCGAGCCGTGATGCGGAAGATGCGGAACAACTTCGGAGCCCCGTCCGCTCCGCCAACAACGACTTCATCGCGCGATGGATGCGTATCAACGGCTGCAATGCCGCCCTTCAGAGCACCCGGAGTGATCGACGTGATGTTGTCGATGAAGCGATTGGTCGCGACTTCGGTGAGCTTCGCCGTGCGATCGCGACCGACCGAGATCACATGATCGCCGCTCGGATTCCAAACGGTGTCGAGAATCCAATCGTCATGCGCGCCTTGAAAGAGGACTTGCTCGCCAGTGTCCGCCTTGATGGCGCGCAGCGTCTTGTCCGCGCATCCGAAGGCAACGCGAGTCCCATCCGGCGACCAACTAACGCCATAGGTTGTATCAAAAGTTACCGGCAGCGAGAGCGTGAGTTCTTTCTTCTCGACGTCCCAAATTTGAATCTCGCCCATGCGAGCCGGCTTACCGCCACTGACCGCGAGCTTCTTGCCATCAGGCGAGAACCGCACTTGCTGAATGCGTTCGGAAACTCCGACGAGCCGCGCGACGATGCCCGAACCATCGGCATTATGCAGCAGCACTTCGTGATAACCGGCAACGGCAATCAGCTTGCCATCCGGCGAATAATCGAGCGACGTAATGGCCGGCGGCAGCTTATAGACCGGCGGATGAGCGGCGTCGTACTGCAAGTCGGCATTGGGCGGAGTGTCATCGACCGCGCCTTCGCTGATCCACTTGCGGATGAGTTCCACTTCACCGGCATGTAACGGATTCTTCCCCTTCGGCATCTCGGCCTTGCCGTCCTTCGGAGTGACGAGCTTGACGAGATAGCTCTCATCGGGCTTGCCGGGCACAACCGCCGCTTCACCGCTCTCGCCCTTCGTGACGAGCTTCTTGAAGTCGGTCATAACATAGTTACCGCCCGCCTTCGCCGGCTGATGGCAACCCTGACACTGAGCCTGAAAGATCGGTCGCACTTGCTTGTAGTAGCTGACCTTCGAGCCCTCAGCCGGTTTGTCTTGAGCCGAAGCCGACATCTGAGCTGACAGCATCAGCACGCCAGAAACCCAAACAGCAAGCCGAGTCATGCGAGGATTCATACGCGTCACCGTGAGTGAGAATTACGGGGAAGGAACATGAGGCAGGGAGACCGCGCAGATCGCGATCAGGGAGGACGAGTCAACGTATCTGCGGCCCTAAGTGGGTACAAGCTGCGCTGCGATATCGTGACGGGGCTGATGGCTGATTGGCGGGCGTCAAATTGGAGCTTACCAGTTGTAGGATGGTCGACCTCGGCCATCTGCATTTGCTTTGGCGTAGACGGTCGAGGGCGGACATCCCACAACCACAAAGAAAGTCTTCCCTTATGGCGATTTCTGTCCGGTGCGATTGTGGCAAAGCCTATTGGTTCAAGGACTCGGCGGCGGGCAAGAGCATTGATTGCAAGGAATGCGGAGCCGCGATCTCAATCCCCGATGCTGCGGACTCAGAAACTGACTCGATGGATTTTGAATCCATTGACCCGAGCAGCCAGTCGGATGACGACGCCTCAAGCGACGACGGGGCGAATCGGTCCTCGAAGCGAAGTAGCAAGCCGGCACGACGCAAGAAGCGCCCTGCGGGCACAAGCTCCGGTGCCGCGAGCTCGCAGTCGCTGTTGGGATCACTGCGAGAGATTGTAAGCGAGATTACATCCGCTTACTCAGCAGCCTCTTCAAGCAGGAAGTTGGCGCTGGCGATCGGGGCCATGATCGGAGTGGGAGTCGTCGGGTTTGTTGTTTGGACGTTCTTTCTCACGACAGTGATCAATCTGCTGCTGATACCGCTTGCCTTTGTGTGTAGCCCGCTCGCGATGTTCGTGCTGACGGACGCTTATTACCGCTGGTGGATCCGCACTGAGATCGAGTCACTCGGCGGCACCTTACACAGCATTCGCTGGCGGCCGTTTCAGGGGAAGTTCTTCACGCGCGGATGGAAGCTGGGCCGCAGTTGCCGCTTCTATCAAGTGACGTTCAAGAACCGACAAGGCCGCGAGCAGTCCGAACTCTGCGGCATCAACTTGATCCGAGGAGCCGTTTGGGGCGACGACATCGACGAGATGCAATTCATGCCGATTCTCGACGCGCGGCTTGAGAAGTGGGGCCTTTGGGCGGCTATCACATTCGCAGTGGCGCTGACGACGTTCTTTGCTCTCAACGAATCAGCCTATGCGTTGTTGGGAACGGAGCGAGTAGCGAATGTTACAGAGTCGAAGCAGCATGAAGTCCGATTCCGGCAACGCGGACGGCAGCACGTTCGCACTCAGACGATGGTGCATTACGAGTGGGTCGATGGCGCCGGCGCGACGCATCAAGGCCGTCACGACTTTGTGGGAGCCGTCTCACCGCAGACTCTGACCATCGAGCACTTGCCCGGCGGTCACGGAGTCCGCTTCCCCGGTCCCAACTTTGCCAAGTTGTGGCTGCGCGTTTGCGGCTACCTCGCGCTGTTCTTCGGCTTGCTGTATGGACTGGATTACTTCGACGTCTTCGGAGTGCATGCCTCTCAACGCCGCCGTGCAGCTTCTGAATTGAAGTGAGGACGCGAGCGACGCGCTGACATCAGCGACTACTCGCCGCAGCACTTCTTGTACTTCTTCCCGCTGCCGCACGGGCACGGGTCGTTTCGACCGACGCGAATTCCGGCAATGTCAGCCGGCTCTCTGAAATCAACGTCGTCCGAGTCCATCGACGGACCGCTTCCCGATAACTCCGCCTTTGCTCGCGCTTGCAAGTTTCCGAGTTCGGACAACGGAATCCCGCCTCCGGAAAACGTGATGGTCTCTTTGATTCTGAGTCCGCCGGGAGTCTCTTGAACGGTCCTCGTGAATCTTGATTGTTGAGCTTTCAGGAGTGCTGCCGCTTCCTTCTTTCTTCCTGCTTCACTGAGGATGAAACAAAGTCGGTCAACGATGTCGGATCGGTTTTCGACTCCGGGTAATTCAAGCGCGTCTCGGAGAAGCATTTCGGCTTTCTTCAGATCGCGATGCCCTTTCGGTGCCCACAAATACAAGTCGGCCCATGCAATCCATCCCCATCCCCAACTGGGGTCGTTGCCGACTTCATCGGAGATGAGTTTCTCACCGGCAGCGAAGTCGCCGAGAGCTACGAACGCTTCAGCCTTACTGCGGAGAAACAATCGTTGAAAATCGATGTCATCAGGGATCGCTTCGATGACCTGATCTGAGAACTCGATGAGCCAATGCGCGTACTTCAGATCGATACGAGTTGAGTTGTCGAGCGCCGTCTGAAGTTCGAAGGCCCAGTCAATAATCGAGTAAGTGCCGAAGTAGTCCTGATCGAACTCGCACAAAGAGCGTGCATGCGACCGACGAAAACTGTTCCTCATGAGTTTCCACAGAGCGAGACCTGACTCACACGCTGCAGCCTCATCTCTTGCCATTAACTCGTAGTGTTCCTCGATGCGATCCATGAGCGTTTCGAGGCACGGGCAATCAGGCAGCCATCGTTCCCAAAGGCAAATGATCAACACCCATACCGATTCCTCGCTAACCCCAGGCGGCAGTTTGATCCGGCCTTCTTCATCGAGCTTCTTGTAGAGCGCCTCTGCTGACTTGCAGCCTTCGACTTCAACCCGGAACTGTTCTTCATTCAAAGACAGGCCGCGCTCTTGTAGCTCCCGCACGAGATCTTCTGTGCTGGGTTCCTGAGCGTTGTCGAGTTGCGGATCGTTCAATGGGTCCAACTCATTGCTCGCGGTAGAAGGAAGATCGCCGTCTTTGACCGAGTTGCCTTTCTTCGCTTTCCGAGACTTACTCATCTGCAAGCTTCCTCAATGTTTCAGGGATTGGTGACGGAGTGGTTCTAGCTCCGCCGCGTATGGAATCTCAACGTGCGAGTCGGACGGACTGAAGTAGCAGCGGAACTCGAAGTCTGATGCAGCGCCATCAACACCAGTCGGGCGCCTTCGCGACCATTCCGACTCACTCTGTTCGGAGAATGTCGAGCCCTTCACACTGAGACGCACTTTGGACGAAGGCTGTTGAGCGAGACCTCGCATCGCGTTTCCGCTCGTCGCGTTTGAAGACATCAATCCTGCTCGGACTCTGCATATGACTGGCAATCAAACCTTGCTGCTGCTCGGAAGCGTTCTGTCGGGCGCGGCTCTCTTTGTTCTCATCAGGACCATTCGCAACACGCTTTACTCGGATGACCTCGAGCAAGGCAAAGAGTGGCGCTACGACGTCAATCGCATCAACGAGATGCGCCGGCACAGTCTGATCTACCGCGTCTTCTATCCGCTGATGATTGGGCTCTCGGCATTCAACCGGCGGATGTTTCGAGACTCGCTGCCGTCGATTGGACGAGAAGTGCAAGCCGCCGGGCATTCTCGATTTTGGACTCCCGAAGAGTTCCTCGCGCGCCTGCAGGTCATCTCGCTGCTGCTCGCGCCGGTCTATGTCTACCTCTGCATCAGCTTCTTCGATGTGCCGGGCGCAGTGATGGCCGTCGGACTGATCGGAATCACGATGCTCTATCTGCGTCGACGACTCGCCATGCAGGCGCATTACCGGTTGTTTCAGATCAAGAAGAAGCTGCCGTTCTTGCTCGACCTGCTGACGCTGCTGATGGAAGCCGGAGCGACCTTTCTGCACGCGCTGCGCGATGCCGTTGACGAGTTCCGCGATCAACCGGTCGGCGTCGAGTTCGGTCGAGTGCTCGCTGAGATCAGCATGGGCAAGAGTCGCGCGACCTCATTGGAGTCGCTGCGTGATCGACTGAGCGACGACGAGATCACGTCGATCATCGGCTCAATCATTCAAGGCGAGCAGCTCGGCACTCCGCTCGCGACCGTCTTTCGAACGCAAGCCGACGTACTGCGCATCAAACGCACGCAGCGAGCAGAAACGCTAGCCGGAGAAGCGGGAGTGAAGATGCTCTTACCCGGCATCCTCGTGATGGGCGCGACAGTGATTGTGATCCTCGGCCCCTTTGTGATCGGCTTCCTGTTTCAGGAATACATGTCGTAAGTCACGAAGCACTGAACCGTCACGCGGCCTGAACCGAGACATTGAACCGCTGATCGACGCTGATGTAACGCTAATGACAGCCAGTCAAGACGACGCTGAGTCTCCGCCGCAGAGCAAAGTGCGAGAAGCCAGTTGGATGCGTTCCATGCCGAATTGAACGACGCCGCGCGGAGAACCTGAAGAGGAACGCATCCGTTCTTGAGTACGACGGACTTGCAGTCCGTCGCTTCTCACGACGTTCGACGGACTACAAGTCCGTCGTACCAGTGTTCCTCACCCGTTGGGGCTCGCCCGATCCGCACTCCGCTTCCCAGTTCTATCGGACTGGGCTATCGAACTTCGCCCCTTTGGGGCTCTCTGCCTGCCACTTCAATCTGTGTCCCCAACTCACACAGGCTCGCAATGCCGAGCCGAGCAACTGAAGAGGCGGATCGAATGCGGCTCTATTGGCTCTTGCTGCGATATAGAAACGCGTCCGACGTCAGCAGTGATGTCAGCATGGCTTTCATGCTGCCGCCGTTGTCTCGGTAGGCGCGGTGAGCGGCTTGCAGGACCGGAGCGTCGTTGAGCGTTTCGTTGCGCCCCATCCAAAAGCGGAAAGCGTGCCGGACGAAGACTTGCTCGGCGCGCTGACTTTTGGCCAATCGGTCAATCAGTTCGAGTGCGTTCGACACGGGACCATCGAGAGTCGGGTCGCCCGAGTCGATCACGGCGCCGCTCGTATCGACCGGCTTTTCCAGTTCCGATGTCCGGTACAAGCCCGCGTGATTGAACATCTCGAACGGCAGACCGAGCGGGTCCATCTTCTTGTGACAGGTCCAGCAATACGTTTCCCGAGTGACTCGCATGCGTTCGCGCAGTGTGTTCTGCGGTTCGTCGGGGAGCATCGCGTCGACGGTGATCGGCACGTCGGGAATGCCGCCGCCGAGCAATCGTTCGCGAATCCACTTGCCGCGCCGGATCGCGTGATTGTCCATTGCGTCCGAGTGCGACACGAGCCAGCTCGGATGCGTCAGCAAGCCCAGTCGTTGCCCCTCGGGAACCGTTGCCAAAACACGTTCCGGTTTCATCGAGCCCGTTCCGAAACTGCGCCGACTGACGCGCGCGAATGTCACCGGTCCCGTCAGTTTGGCTTCGAGCACCATTTGATTGGCGTCATCGGACTGCTTGCGTTTGGCCTTCGCCGGCTGCTTCTTTAGGTCGGCTTTCTGGGAAGCATCGGAGTCGTCGGGCTCGGTCTTCGCGGCGTCTTCCGCAGCCTTCTCAGCAGCAACAGCGGCGGCGATCTCTTGCTTCGAGCGGCGTTGACCGAAATAGCTTTCGTCGCCTTTCGTCGCGACGACTTTGTTCGTCGTGAGCAACTGCCGCAGCACGTCTTTGTCTTCGCGCAGGAAGAGTTCAATCAGGCTGTCGGTGCTCGCCGTCGCGTTGAACATCGCGAGATAGTGCGCGTCGCCGCGACTCTTCACGCCGGTGTTGGCGAGTGCTTTCTCGTCCTTGCAGATGTAGCCCGCGAGGTCGTAATCAAAGTAGTCGCGGAAGAATTGAATGAGGCGCGGCTTGCGAATGCTCTCGTCGGCAAACATGCGTTCGACTTCGCGCTGCACGTCGGCTCGCGTTCGCATGCGGCCTTCGACGATTGCTTTGCGCAGCTCGGCATCCGGCTTGATGTAGCGCAGCGCGTGATTGACCGCGAGCCCCAGTTCCCAATCCTGCAACATCACTCGGCCATGCACGTCGGGCGCGCCGCGTTCGGCTAACTCGGGACGAAACAGCGCATCGCGATCGAGGAAGATCGACGACAAGCCGAGCACGCAGCCCTCTTCCTTGCCGAGCTTTTCAACGGACTGCTTCACGATCGACAGATAGTTGTCGGACTCCTTTTGAGTCGGCGGTCGGAACGTCAGCAGTTCGAAGAGATCATCAACGGCGGCTCGCAGTTGCTTGTCGGTGACGCCGTCGGCTTTCATCAACTCATAGATCGGAGTCAGCGGGCGAGTGACCTTCGTGCTGTAGACGATCGACGTTGGCAGACCGCGAATGTCGCCTTCCATTTTGTAGGACTCGGGGTCATCGGTGATTTGCTCGGGCTTCGCGATGCTGAGTGGCCCATAAGCCATGTAGCGAATGATGTCATGCGCGGCCCCCATGATCTGCGTCGCTTCGGCACTGTTGACGGTGTAGAGATGGGGAAAATTCTCCAATCCGTGACTGCGAGCCGACGACAGCACGGCGGGGATGCTCTTCACCGCAGTGGCATAAGCGACGGTCCCGCCTTGCCACTTCAAGATGTTGTCGGTGCCGAAGTAGAGCTTGAGCTCGCCACCATGATTCGTCGGCACGACATCGCCTCGAGTCCTCAACCCCGGCTTCTGCGGATCGAACGCGGGTTCGATGTTGATCAACTCGTTGAGCCGAGTGATGTGCTCTTCGCGCGTCACGCGCCACAACCGCGCTGGAGACGAAGTCGGCACGAGTTCGATCTCCTTCGGCAGCGGCCCGAACAGCAGCTCGTGATCGACGAAGTTGCCTTTGTTCGGATCGAGATGATCTCGAAAGCCGCCTTTGTCGCGCATGACTCGAACGAGCTCGCCGACGATCCATTCCGAGAACTGCAACCGCTGCACGACATCGGGTTGCTTCGCATCCTTCGGCGGCATTTCCTTAAGCGTGACCTGCGCCCAAATACTGCGCCACGTCGCCGAGTTGACTTCATTCACCGGCCCTAAGTCATGCAGCGACAGATTGCCTTCGGGGTCTTTCTCGCCGTGACACTCAACGCAGTGCTGCTTGAGAAACGCCCCCGCAAACGTTGTGTAGTATTTGTTACTCAGTCGGCCGGGTTTGTAGACCTCAGCCGAAGCGGACTGCAGCAGCCCGCAGGTGAGAAGTATTACACAAGCCAATCTCAGCATGATTCACCTTGTCATTCTCGTTCCCAAGCTCAGCTTGGGAACGCACGCTCGGGAAGCTCTTGCTTCCCGTCCGGTTCTTTGTCTTTAGATCTGTGGGTACTCAATCCGTGGGGTCAGCGCGAAGTGACCCCACGGATTGAGTGCCCACGGATAAAAACCCTGTCAGTGCAGTTAGCCATCTGGATCGTCCAGCAATTGCTGCAACTTGGCGGCATGCTCGGGAACCAATCGCGGCAACCATGATGCGTCGATCAAGCCCACGCTGATCATGTCGAGCAAATGCATTTGGTCTTTGCGTCGAAAGGAATTCAGTTTCATGCGCAGCAGGGCTTCCAGACGCAGCACGTCGTAGTCGTCGGCTGAGACTGATTCGTAGACATCCGCCGACGGTGTGACGTATTCGGGACGAACGCGTTCGTTGGCGTAGAGCAGATGCACCGCGTCGCGAGGACTCCCGTCGGGGCCATCAATGAAGCAGTCGACTCCCATCAGTTCGTGATGAATGAAGCCCACGGCTTCGAGCGCGACCTTCACCGCATCGAAGTCCGATCGTCGGACCAAGATGTCGACGTCGCGAGTGTTTCTAACGGCCGCTCGATCGACTCGCGCGACCCAGGCGGCAACGGCATTCCCTCCAGCAACCGCATAAGGGATGTCCGCTTGCTTGAGTGCTGCGGCAGCACGACAGGCGCGTTCTCGAACTGCTTCCACGGCGTCAATCATCCTTTGCCAAGAGAAGTCTTGAAGTACCACTGCCATCGCAAATCTCTCATGACCAGCTTTGAAACGAGTGCGTCAATAGTCGCCTTTCGCTCCGAGGCTGTGATGAAATTCGTACGACGGACTTGCAGTCCGTCGCTTCCGAACGAAAAACGCTTTGAGGCGACGGACTGCAAGTCCGTCGTACATCCGAGGAGTTGTTGCCTTTCAAAAGATCACAGCCTCTTTGCGAAAGTGCGTCTTCAAACGGGTCTCGGCAAGTGCGGCGTCAGTCGTAATGGCGCCGCAACGAAGACGCTCTTTCGCGGAGCGAAAGGCGACCACAACTCGCTGCTTACGCCAACACTTCCTTCAGCGGCCCGTTGCCCGAATCAAACTTCTTGGCGAGCTGCTCCGTCATGTTGAAGCGATCGACGTTCTGACCGGCCGCTCGCAGCAGTGTTGTGAAGAGCGCGTTGATCGGTCGCTTGCCGTCGAGCTGCGTGAAGCAGCCGGTTTTGAAGATGCCGCCGCAGTTGCCCAACAGCATCACGGGCCAGTTTGCTCCGCTTGTGTGCTGACTGTCGGCGTTGTTGCTCGTGTAGACGATCAGCGTGTTGTCCATCATCGAGCCGCTGCCTTCGGGCACTCGCTCTAAGGCTTCCATGATGCGAACCAGCATCCGGCTGTTGTACTGCCGAATCTTGATCCAGATCGGGTTATCGGGCTGCTTCATGTGACCGAGATTGTGCCCCTGCTGATCGACTCCCAGTCCTTTCCAAGAACCAAAAATCTCGCCGCGTCCCGAACCGATCGTCAGCGTGTTCGTGATCCCCGACGTCAGCGCCGAGATGCCCAAATCGAGCAACGTGTCGTGCCAGTCCGTTTCGAACTTCGGCTTCGTGTAACGCTCATCAACTGCGGGCGCAAACTTCCGTAGGTGATCGGCGACCGTATCGAGCCGATCGCGCAAGCCGTTGACATCTCGGAACCCGCCGACGAACTGGCCGTAGCGTTGCTGATCAGCGACCGGCAGCGACTCGCCCTTCGACGCCGCAAGTTGTTCGATCTGATTCAACACATTGGAACGAGCTTCGTGCTGACGTCGAATATCGCCCGTCGAGATGCCGCCGAAGAGCATCTGATAGAGATGATTCGGATTCGAATGCATGAAGATCGGCTGCCCGGCACCACTGGCCGAGAGGGTCGCGATCGTCGGCTTCGACGACATGTTTTCCATCGAGTCCATGCCGATGCAGAGATGCGGCAGCAGCGTCTGCGGCAGCACGCGACTGAGTTCGTAGTCGATCGTCGCGGCACTCGGAGGCACTCCGTCACCGCCGCGATAACCGCCCAGCGCGCCGAAGAAGGCGCTATGCGACGGACTGGTATGCAGGCCATGCAACCCATTGATGATATGCAGTCGCTCTTTGAATGGTTCGAGCGCCTCGATCGGTTCCGGCAGCCGAGCCTTCGCCAACGACCCGCTCTTATTCATGCCATCGGGAATGCAGGTCTTCGGATCGAAGCCCTGATTCTGCATGAAGAACACAATCCGCTTCGGCCCCGAGCTGCTCGCCGGTGCCGCCAGAAGTTGTTCCGAGAACAGCGACGCTCCCCATGCAGCGCCAACACCGGTTGCCATTCCCTGCAAGAACTGTCTGCGGTCGAGCATGATCGAACTTTCTTCGAAATGAATGGGCCATGACTCATCGAGCGGATCATAAGGCGGGCGGCAGTTGAGGACTTACCGGCGAATCCTTGTACGACGGACTTGTAGTCCGTCGGGCCTCGTCTTCGACGGACTACAAGTCCGTCATACCGGTATCAACTCATCTGTCGCTCCCGTAAGAACGCTGCTTGAAGTGCAACGAAACGGTCGGGGACTTCTTACGCCAGTCGACGAGTCGAATTCAACGCGTGCTTTGTGAAAGTCATGCCGAGCATGACGACCCATCCTTCCGCTGCGGGCTAAGGCGAGCGGCAGTTGAGAACCTACCGGCGAATTCTTGTACGACGGACTTGTAGTCCGTCGGGCCTCGTCTTCGACGGACTACAAGTCCGTCGTACCGGTACAAACTCATCTGCCGCTCGCCTAAGCAACGCGGCGTAGGCGGAATCGATAGTCGCCTTTCGCTCTGCGAAAGGGAGTGTCGGCTTTTGCTCCGCAAAGGCAGCCTTTCGCGGAGCGAAAGGCGACTATCAACCGCATGCTGCTCCCTCAGCTCGCGCGATACTAAACCGCATCAACGCGGCACAACTGGCTGAATCCGCGAAGGCCGTTTGCGCGGAACAATTGGAGTCACCTGCAATGTGAGCATGCTCATTGGCACAATCACAGAGGGTGCCCGTCACAGAGATCGCAAAGCCGAATCTTTGACCAATAGGATGAACTTGCCGAAACAGCTCAGACGATGGAGTCCGAGCATCGACTTTGTCTTCGCTCATTCTCCTGATCCGAATTCCCGTCGGAACTTACGCCGTCGATGACTACTCGAAGAACGGTCGCCCACGCGGGGTTTCTGACGAGTTGATGGTCGCGGCTCGCTCCGCGAACCATCCGGTTCGAGTTTCGAGAACGACGACGGCTTTCGACGTCAGGCGTAGGTTCGCGGAAAGGCTGTGATGAAATCGCCCCCGCGACCCAGAGGGTGCCCCGGCCTCGGGGGTTTAACGGCCTTTGCACTACTCGAATTGCCCTTGATTTTAAGTAGCGCAAAGGCCGTTGAACCCCCGGCACAAGGCCGGGGGCGAAAAGATCACAGCCTCAGAGCGAACCACGACTATTTGTGACCTTCTCGAACGGGCTTTTCGCCCGCGCCGAACGGCACTCATCAACCAAACGCGAACATCACATAAGCGGCACGGACGAGAAGTCGATGCGACTTTGGCCGTCTGCTTCGTGAACTCGGTCACTCATCACTCACTGTAAGAACCGTTACCCAGCGAACTCACAACACGCTGCGGTGACGAACTCATGCTCTCGCTTCCGACATGTCACTTCAGAGGAACTCATCGAAATGAATCATCGCACGCTCATCCGCAACTGGTTCGGTCAGATCAATCGTCGTCGTCTTGGCGCGACCCCGCGTTACGTGCCGATTGCCTCACGAACCGAGCAGCTTGAAGCGCGAACGACTCCGACTGGCAATGTCACCGCGCAACTTGTCGGTGAGAGTCTCTACCTCTACGGCGACGAAGCCGCGAACAGCGTTGAGCTAACCGCATCCGGCAGCAACCTCGTGCTACGCGGACTCGATAACACGACTGTGAATGGGCAAGCGTCGGACTTCCTCGTGAAGACCGGCAGCCTCAAGGTGCGACAGTCACTCTTCGCGTTTATGGGCGGCGGCGACGATACGCTCGCGCTCTCTGCCGGAGCACACATTCGTCGGGACTCCTTCATCTACATGGGAGAAGGCAACGACACCTTCGCGATGAATTCAGCAGAAGCTCATCGCAACATGTATATCGATCTCGGCGGCGGGACTGACTCCGTCAGCTTCGATGGAGCACTCGCAACGCGGCACGTGCGCATCACCGGCGGGCTCGGTGACAAGTTTGTCAGCATCAACAACTCGACCATTCTCAAGACGCTGACGGTGCTCACCGCTTCGGGTAACGACAACGTTGTGATCGACAGTAGTTCGATCGGTGACGACGTCCTGATCGCAACGAGCGTCGGTGATGACAACATCGTGATCGATAACTCGAAGCTGCGCGATTACGCGACGATCGACACTTCGGTCGGCGACGACTTCGTGCAGATCTCGCCCACAACAACGATCAGCGACAACTCGTACTTCTTCCTCGGAACCGGCAACGACAACGTCGCCTTCGATGGAGCCAATACGTTCGGCGACGACGTCAACGTCTATGGGCAAGGCGGCACCGACAACGTTGAAGCCGCCGCAGCGAACACGTTCCGCGGCGGTCTCAACAACAATGACACCGACGGATCTGCGGTCGACGACACTCTGCAGACAGCGCGAATCAGCGCTGCGGTTACGGGTGCCGCAGCACGAGCGGAAGCTCTGCGCAGTGCCTTAGCGACAAGACTTGCGCCGCGAGCATTGACTCTGTCGGTTGATAAGACATCGGTTGCAGAGTCTGCCGGAGCGAACGCGGCAACGGGCACGCTGACTCGTCCAACGGGCACGGTCGGGGCCATTGTCGTCACGCTCACGAGCAGCCTGACGGACGAAGCCACTGTCCCGGCGACGGTCACGATTCCCGCCGGTCAGAATACCGTGACGTTCGCCATTGCTGCCGTTGACGACACAACTCAAGACGGCAATCAGGATGTCACAATTACTGCATCCTCGAAGGGCTTCGCGAACGCGACGACGAAGGTGACCGTCGAAGACACCGATACTCCGCTGACTCTTGAAGTCAGCAAGACAAGCGTGACGGAAGGCGCGGGATCGAAAGCATTGACCGGTACCGTTACCCGCACGGGCACAGCGGGAGCCGTCACGATCAACCTGACAAGCAACGACACAACCGAGTTGACCGTGCCCGCAACCGTGACGATCGAAGACGGCAAGACGAGCGCGACATTCGATATCGACGCTCCTGAAGACACTGTGATCGACGGTACGAAAACGGTGACGATCAGTGCGTCCGGCGCGCTGTTCACAACGTCGACTAAGACCGTTGATGTCGCTGACAACGAAGTCGACGCGCCGGCGTTGTCGGTCACCCTTGATGAAACGACCGTGAGTGAGGCAGACGGTGCATCGGCGGCAACGGGCACTGTGACTCGCAACACAGAAAGCACCGACGCGCTGACCGTGAATCTGACGAGCGGCAACACAACCGTCGCGACGGTCCCGACAACAGTCACGATTCCTGCCGGCAAGCAGTCGGTGACCTTTGCGATCGCAGCGGTCAACGATCAGTCCGACTCCGGCGATCGCGATGTCACGATTACTGCCGCATCAACTGGCTTCACGAACGGCACGAGCAAGCTGACCGTGACTGACGACGACATCGAACTCGAACTCAATACGAGCGGCAACACAACCGTTGAGTCGAGCGGCACACTGATTACGAAAGCTCAGAACTTCACCGTTGCAGGCACGACGGTCGCTGGCGCGAAAGTGGAACTCGACATCGACGGCGATGGCTTTGATGACGGCAGCGAAACAGCGAGCGGATCGGGTGCGTTCTCGATGGTGATTCCGCTCAGTCACAACAGCACGAACAACGGAGCGAACGCGCTGCGTTTCCGCGCGACGACGAGCACAAACACAACGGGCACGATTGAAGAACTCAACGTGCATCGGGCGACCGGCAGCGTCGTGCAGTTCCCGACGAACGTCGGCACGTTCCATGTTGAGCTACTCGATGCCGATGCGCCGGTCACCGTTGCGAACTTCAAGAACTACTTCAACCGTTACACGAACTTGCTCGTGCAGCGTTCGCCGGCGGACTTCGTCATTCAAGCCGGTCGCTTCACGGCCACAAACGGCACTGTCACAGAAATTACGCGCGACGCGACCATTCAGAACGAGTTCAAGTCAGCGAACGGCAACGTGAAGGGCACGCTCTCAATGGCGCTGCCTTCCGGTCAACCGAATGGCGGATCGAGCGAGTGGTTCATCAACGTTGTCGACAACTCGTTCCTCAACGCGAATCAGCACACCGTGTTTGGCCGCGTGATCGGCGACGGAATGGACATCGTCGAAGCGATCAACTCGTTCCCGATCCACAACTTGAATCAGCAACTCAATAGCGGTGCCCTCGGTGAAGTGCCGCTCATTGGCAACATCACCTTCGAAAACCTCTCAGGCACCGTCAGTGTCTCTGCAGGTTCGACGACGGTGACGGGAACTGGCACGTCCTTCCTGACTGACCTCGAAGCTCGCAGCTCGAATGCCGGCACGACGATCAAGATTGGCGATCAGACCTTCACGGTGCAGAGCATTCAGAGCAACACGCAGCTCACTCTAAGCACCGCCGCGACGGCAGCCTCAACCGGAGCAACGCTGCAGCGGCAAGCCGATCCGGCTCAAGCGAACTACATCGTATTCAGCCAAATTGGTGAGGTCTTGAATTCGATCTAACGCCGCAAAAGAGGCAGATCGCAAAGAGCTTCTTCTAAGTCGCGTTTAGTGGGTGGTAACACCCCCCAACGCCCCCGACCCAGTAA
>CAZNMS010000019.1:35423-41663 GCA_964573505.1 uncultured Planctomycetaceae bacterium
ACCCCGACGAAACGCGACTGACCGATTCACGAAAGCTCGCTCTTCTCATTTCGGACGAAGCTCGTTGGAAGAGTTATTCCATCAGACGCGGAAAGCTTAGTAGCCGAAATCGTCAGATTTCGGACAGGCATCAGAAGAGGCACCTCTCAACCTCAGCAACGTCACGCGACGGAGACTCGTTCCCGGCAAGCTTTGGTCGCTAGCCCCCCCCCATCTGAATGGCGGCTTCATGTCCGATGCGAATTGCAAAGGCAGTGCGGTTCGGGAACGCAGCTCGTGCGAGTCGGCGAACATCGCGCAGGGACTTCCCGAGATACCAACATTCGGAGACCGGCTCGATCGCGACAAACTCATTCAGATGACGGGCTTCGAGATCTGTCTTCAAGACTCGCTCGTAGAACTCAGTCGCGCGATCAGCGATTTCTTTAAGCGGAAGTTCAACAGCCATTCGACACCTCGCCAGAAAGTCTCATTCATTTGATCGGTGCATGGCTCTCGCGGTGATGTTTCGGACGACCGTTAAGTAGTCGCTCAAGCATTCCGCCCCGGCGCATTAAGCGGCCGACGACCCCAGGGTGTCAACTACTTGCGAAGTGCCTCAACCTCATTCGCCCGAGTCAGCAACACTCGACGCACGGCACCAATCTCGAATCACGAGCAACGCGCGTCGTGCGAATTGCGTTCGCCCCGACAATCCCTCGCTCTTGCCATCACTCTGCTCTTCGAGGCGATCGCACTCACATTCAGCCGTTCGGAGTTTTCTGTTACGACCCGACTCGCGTTTGTGGGACGACTGCGGCGGATGCTCGCTTCGCATCGACTGCACAAACGCAAACAACGATTTCGGGCTCTGACGATCCGCTCCCTGAAGCACTCACCGATCGTGACCGACTCGTTGTCGTCGGCGATTCGCTCAGTCGACTGGCAGATGTCGTTCCGCCGTTCGCTGCGAGTTTCAATCAGCGGCAGCATCCTGCTGTGAAGGACATTGCGACGACGAAGCGCGGACAGAGTTCGAGTGCAGACAAACGGTTTCTCGTCTTTTTCATGAGGAGTTCGGCATGCGGTTGAGTTTGTGGTTCTCACGAGTGGCTTTGGGATTGGCATTGGCGGGCACAGCAGCTTGCGTCTCGGCGGCCGATTGGACGTCATGGCGCGGTCCGAATCGGGACGGCATCGCTCCTGAAAAAGGACTGCAAAAGGAATGGGCCGAGAAGGGGCCTCCGCTTGTTTGGAAGGCGGAAGGATTCGGCAATGGCTACTCGTCGCTGTCGGTCTCGCACGGACTTTTGGTGACGATGGGACAACGCAAAGGCGCGACGTTCGTCATCGGCATCAATCAAGCCGACGGCAAAGAACTTTGGGCAACCGAGATCGGCAAGGGTGAGCCAAACTGCACTCCAACCATCGACGGCGAACTGGTCTATGCACTCGGTCGCGAGGGCGATCTTGTGTGCTGCGAACTGAAGACCGGTAAGCTCGTATGGAGCAAGAATTACAAGAAGGACTTCGGCGGCTCGATGATGTCCGGTTGGGGCTATAGCGAGTCACCGCTCATCGACGGCGACCGGCTGATCTGCACTCCGGGTTCGAACGATGCGATGATCGCTGCTCTCAACAAGAAGACCGGCGACGTGATTTGGAAGTCGGCTGTTCCGAATCTCGGCGGCAAAGGCAATCCGGGAGCGGCCTATTCGTCAGTCGTCATCAGCAAGGCTGCCGGAGTGAAGCAGTACGTGCAGCTTGTCGGTAAAGGCATCGTGTCTGTCGCGGCGGACGATGGACGGTTCTTGTGGAACTACAACCGCATCGCGAATGGGACTGCGAACATTCCGACGCCGCTCGTGAAAGACGATTACATCTTCTGCTCGACGGGCTACGGCACTGGCACCGCGCTGCTTGAGATCAAGAAGCAAGGCAACGAACTCGTCGCCGAAGAGAAGTACTTCCTCAACGCAGATCAGATGCAGAACCATCACGGCGGAATGGTGATGATCGGTGACTACGTTTATTGCGGTCACGGTCACAACAACGGCTTCCCACTGTGCATCGAATGGAAGACCGGCAAAGTCGTCTGGGGCGGCAAGCAACGCGGTCCCGGTTCGGGATCGGCGGCAGTCTTGATGGCCGACGGCAACCTCTACTTCCGCTACGAAGACGGCAAGATGGCGCTCATCGAAGCGACCCCTGAAGAGTACCGGTTGAAGGGAGCCTTCGAGCTCGCCTCAAAGAACGGCAAGAGTTGGCCCCATCCCGTGATCGTCGACGGGCTGATGTATCTCCGAGATCACAACGCCCTGCTCTGCTACGACGTGCGAGCGAAGTAAAGGGCGACGTCCCGAGTTCGTAGCATGGACGCCTACGTCCGTGCGGTATCGCAGTGACTATCGCAGAATGCTCGCGGGGCACGGACTCAACGTGCCTCGCTGAGCTGCTTTACTTCGAGCATGCCTGCAAACGTCATCGCAGTTCCGTCAACTGCGAGAGTTGCTTCAGAGGCAGCGCTTCGACTTTCTCATGCACCGGGTAACGCTTCTCACCGGGGTAGACGATCCAAACTCGTTCCAGTTGCAGATCCTTCAGTGCGATCTGCAGCGACTTCGTCATCTGCGGTCCGTCACCCACTTTGAATTCGAAGCCCCATGCTTTGCCGTTGCGAAACAGCAGCAAGTCTAGCTCCGCTCCGTTGTGAGTCGCCCAGAAGTAAGCGTCCTCTTGACCGTAGAGCGACAGCACTTGCTCGACCGCAAAGCCTTCCCATGACGCGCCGAGTTTGGGATGCGACAGCAACTCTTGCCGCGTCTTGATGCCTAACAACGAGTGCAGCAGCCCGGAGTCTCGCAGGTAGATTTTGGGCGCTTTGAGTTCTCGCTTTCCGAGGTTTGTGTGCCATGGCTGCAAACGCCGCGCGAGATAGGTGCCGCACAAGATGTCGAGATAGCTACGTACTGTTGGCTCAGAGGCTGACAGTGCTCGCGCCAGTTCTGCGGAGTTCCAAATTTGGGCGTGAAAGTGAGCGATCATCGTCCAGAACCGACGCAGCGTTTCTGCCGGCGTGCGAATGCCGAGCTGCGGAAGATCTTGCTCCAGAAAGGTGCGGATGAAGTCCGTCCGCCATCGCTGACTGGCAGCATCACTCGCTGCGAGAAACGACCGAGGGAACCCGCCGCGCAGCCATAAGTCTTCGATCGCATCGACTTCGCCCAAATGGAAGCCGCCCAAATCCATGAAGCCGACTCGCCCTGCCAAACTCTCTGAAACGCCCTTCACGATCGAAGGCGATGCGCTGCCGAGAATCAAAAATCGAGCGGGCTTGCTGCGTCGATCAGCCAATGGACGAAGCGTTTGAAAGAGCTCGGGCTGACGTTGCACTTCGTCGATGATCACCAGTCCGCGCAATGGCTTCAGAGTCAGCTCAGGTTGAGCCAATGCCGCTCGATCGTCTGCTCGTTCGAGATCAAACCAATGCCCGGAAGTTTGCTCGGAGAGTTCTTCTGCAAGCGTGCTCTTTCCGCATTGGCGAGGCCCGAGCAACGCTCCCACTGGGTTCTCATCGAGAACTTGTTTCAGACGCAGTAATGCTGTTTCGCGAGTGATCATGGCGAAAGTCTGCTCCATGAAAATCGAAAGTGCAACTTTCGATTTTCATGGAAGATTGAACGGCCATTCTTCGCGGTCGCAACTCCGCTTCGGTGCGAAAATGCCTTTGTTCGTAGCGAGAAACGAACTGCACGCCTCACTCAGCCGGAGCCGAAATCGTCAGATTCCGCGAATCGCAGCGACAGCGTCCGATTCGCCATAAACCCATCGAACTCTGATGCAGCGAGCACTCCGCATTCGGCTCGTCGAAGCAGCGGCCGCTCAATCTTTCTTGAGCTTCGGCAATGTGTCGCTGCTTTGATTCGGCTCTCTCACGGGGATGAGGCAGCGGACGACGACCGTGCGGCGCGCGTCTTCAACCGCATGACCGTCGAGCACGAGTTGCGATGTCGGAACCTCAAGCAATCCGATGAAGACGGCTCGATCAAGCGCCGTCAGATCAGAGAGGTCGAAGCGTTGCAGGCCGGCGTTTGTCAGCGTCGTGTATTCGGTCGCGCCGGCGGCTCGATGCAACGAGATCATCCGGCAGATCTCTGAGAGGTCTTCGCTCGTCGGGTCGTACTTCGTGACCGTATGAAAGTGCTCTTCTTCGGTCGTCTTCTTTGACGACTTGCGACTCTTGTAGCTCGCCCCCGTGAGGAAGCTGCGGAGTTCGGTGTTGCGAACGTTCCCGCCGCTCATGGCGACTCGCTGACCGGGAGCAATGGATGTCGGAATTGCTACACCGGCATCACGCACGCTGTGAAAGTAGACGCGGCCCGCAAACGCCATCATCCAATGATCAATCGAGCCCGCGAAGCGATGACTGAAATAGCTCTCATTCGAAAACTGCCCGACGCCTAATCGCTCAAGCCGCGCTTCGATCAGAGGCTCCGCGACCTGCTGCTCGATGTCCCCGCGCCATGAGCGGGTTGAACCCGCAGAAACCGGAGCGTTGCTGACGGACTTCAGATCTGCCGACAACGAGTACTCGGGCTTGCCGACTTCAAAGCCGCCGACGCGATACATGCCCCCAAAGTTCGGTTCCGGATTCGCGAGCCATTGCAGCGACAACGGTGACTTCGAACCGAGCCTTGCTCGGTCGTCTTGTTCGATGCTCACCGAGTAGCGGCGATTCTCGGGGCTATAGATCGACGCGAAGCTCGTTTGATGCAGATGCCCGGTCGATGAGTCGTAGTCCACAAAGTCGAGTTGATTGACCGCGACCTTTGCTCCGCGCGTCGAACTCGCGGTGACAGTTGCCGCCAGTACCGCGAGCAGCACCACTCCTGGAAACGTCAGCCATGTGAGTTCCGGACGCTTGAGCCACTTATGCACGAGCACGAAGTCGATCGGTCCAATCAGGAGTAAGAAAAATAACACCATTCCGAGCATGCTCGGAACGGATTGCTCAGTGGTCTCCGGGAAGCGAGTCAGCGCGGAATGTAATTGCGTTTGCAGTTCAGAGATGCCGGTCCGCGAGAGTCGTTCGGGACCGCGTGCGAGTTTGCTTTCTTGACTGCCGAGTTCCGCGAGCGAAGTGACGAGCCCCTCTAAGCCGCGCCAATTCACGAGCGGCCGTTTATCGAAGTCGATACCGACGAGCGTCACGCGGCCGAAGCCATGCGCAAAGCGCATCACTAATTCGCCGTCGAACGTCTTCACGATGCTTTCGCCGTCCGAATAAGTGATGAGCGACCCATCAACGAGATTCGCCGGGGGCATCGGATATTCGGTCTGCGAATAGAAGACGAGCGGCGATAGATCTTTCAGCTTCGTCGTCTTGAACGATCGACCCTTGCCCGGCAGCCAACTTCCGAGCGGACTCTGTTCGAGTTCCGCCGACTTTGATCCGACGACCGCGATCAAATGCCCGCCGTTCCTGACCCAGCGCTCAAGCGTTTGCGCGCTCGCATCAGACGCGCCGAACTCACCGACAAGCAGCACTGTGTCATAGAGCGACAGCGCTTCGAACGACGTCGGCAATTGAGTCGCCGAACTCACTTCAGTCCGATGCACTTGCCCGAGCGACTTCACTCCCGTCTTTGCTGCGGACTCGGCATTGGCGTCTCGATTGCTCTCGCGCTTTGCAATCAACGTGAGTGGTCCAACGATGAACCAAAACGGCTGAGCATGCCGGCTAATGCGAAAGTCCGCTTCGTCATTGGACTCGCTGCATTCGAAGCGTCTTCGCGCGACGAGTTGCCCTTTCGAATGAAACTCAACAGCAAGCGTCGTTTCCAATCGACCGAGCGTGATCGTGAAGTCCTTCGACGCACTCTTCCCGGCTTGCAACGCGAGCTTGTCAACAACGCGCACCGGGTTGCCGCGCGGATCAGGAGTGACGATCGACAACTCGCCGTCGACATCAGCGCTTGCTTCAACGCCGACTTGCACGAGCGCCGGCACTCCGACTTTTACCGTGTTGTCGAGTCCGATTTTCACCGACGAAATGCGAACGACTTCATCGCTCGCGAGCAGCGGCGCCACCGTGATCACGAGTAGCAATGACAACAACAGTCGAACGAGAGTCATGAAGCGGTCTCTGATGAGCGATGAGATTGGACGGCCCATTGAGGCGATCGTGAAAAGTTCCTCACCGGGCGGGCCGGCACAGTGGGTGAGGAACACTGGTACGACGGACTTGTAGTCCGTCGAACG
>CAZNMS010000020.1:0-41356 GCA_964573505.1 uncultured Planctomycetaceae bacterium
ATCCGAGTGTTACATTCACCGCACGATCAAACGCGATTAACTTGAGGGCGATATGACCTTGATCATGATACATCGCCACAACACCGTCGAATTCGCCTGAGACCGCTCGTCGCATGAGAGTATCCGTCGGATACGGGCCGAAGACCGAAATCCCCTCGGCGCGACAATGTTCGACTGCCGGTTGAATGATGCGACCTTCCTCATCACCAAAAAGGCCATTCTCACCTGCATGAGGATTGAGTGCACACACCGCGACTCGCGGAACGTCACTGCCGACTCGACGCATGAAGTCGTGCATCAAGCGTATCTTTTCCGCAATCGCATCCGTCGTCAGCAAATCGGGCACGCTGCGAATGGAAGTATGCAATGTCACATGCACAACCCCGAGTCCGCAAGCCGCTTGCACCACTTCTCCGCGCGGCAAATACAACATCATACCAAAATCGGTCACGCCGCATTCCTCAGCGAGAATTTCGGTATGACCGGGATAATGCAGTCCCGCCATCCGCAATGCAGCCTTACTCAGCGGAGCGGTTGTGATCGCATCAACTTCGCCCCGCAGCGCTGCTCGAGTCGCCGCGACGAGACAGTCATAAGCCGCCTGCCCGGCCCGTCGATCGTTTTCTCCATATTTCACATCGGCAACATCATCCCGGCATACGTTCCAACATATGACTTCATCTCCGCGCATCTCGTGAGCTTGCAGCGGACTTTCGATCGCACGGATTCGTAGACCACTACCGATTGACGTCAGCGCCCGCTGCACAATTTCCGGATGGCCGACAACCAGCGGGCGGCAAATCGACTGAATCTCTGCATCGAGCATTGCCTTTAGCAGTACTTCAGGACCGATCCCCGCCGCGTCTCCCATTGTGAGTGCAATCAACGGGAGCCTCGAATCAGAAACGCCGACCATAAAGTGCCTTCCGACGCCTAAACGCCAGTAAGAATAAAAATGCCGACTGCACCTCATGCAGTCTCGGCAATGCAATCAACCGTAGTACTCGCTCTTGATTTCACGTTGACTCGCGCGATAGTCGCCTTTCGCTCCGCGACAGGAAGTTTTTGCGGAGCACAAACCGACACCCGAGGACTGACTGCACCCGCAACCCAGAGGAATAGGCAGATCCGGCGCTGTCTTCTCTGCGACCTTCGCTCCTCTGCGGTTAATCAAATCGCACAATAAACCGCAGTGGAGCGAAGAACGCAGAGATGTTGGATCGCAATACTTCATCAAAAGATGCGCACGGCACACAGAAGTCGCGAACGGAGAGCTTACTACTACTTCTTCGCACCGGCTTGCCCGAGCGACTTAATAAACGCAATCACGTCGGCGACGTCTTGCTCTTTCAACTCTTTCTCCATTCCATCCGGCATCAGCGACTTGCCCGTTGATACCAGTTCGTCGATCGCCGACCGGCTGATGACGTCTTCTTTCCCCTCAGCCTTCCGCAAAGTGATACTATTCGCAGACTCGGCAACGATCAGTCCGTTGAAGATGAGTCCTTGCCTTGTCACAACGGAATAACTGCTAAATGCCGGTTGTGCTTCGCGACTGGGATCCAGAATGGCAACGAGCAAATCCATCGGCGACTTATTCTGCACAGAATTGATATCCGGACCGACCGCAAATCCCTGCATGCCCAATCTGTGACACTGACTGCATTTCTTGGCGAAAGTCGCCTGCCCGCGATCTACCGAACCGGTCAAGCCGAGTGCCACTTCATACGCCTTAACGACGGCAACGCGATCAGCATTGATATCCCGACCGAGCACCTTCGTCGCCAATTCTTTGATCTTGCTATTGGCATGATTCAGCAAGAGTTGCCGCTTATCAGGACTGATCTCCGCCGAGCGAACTTCACCTCGTTCAATCGCCGCGAGTAGCAATTCAATTCTTGGAGCGGATTGAATCAGCACATCGAGTGCTTCCGCGCGGACGCTCGGACTCAGTCCCTTCCATACTCCCAATAATTGCTGAGGCAACTGCGGCAAGCCTCGTCGCGCCAACGTTTTTACAACGGCAATTTGGAGTGCTTGCGGTTCTGCCGGAGTCAGCAATTCCGCCAGTTGTGTATCAACCGGATCAACCGACCAAACAACACTCGACATCGCCGCGATACGCTCTGCGGCATCGACTTCTGGTCTCAGCACGATTGCAGTCTCGTCACCAACGAATTTGCCGACCGCCGCCGGCAACGTCCGAGACAAATCCGCCGCACGTGCGCCGCGACGACTTAGCCCATCAGCCGTTCCGGCTAGCAGAGTCCGCTTGATGGCTATCGCAACACGATCGTTCTCAAAGACCGCCTTAAGCACGCCAACAAGAGGCTTCGGGTCAACACTCGCTCCGAGCATGGCCGCGAGTTCTCTCAGCGCCCCCGAGACGTCATCCGCAGAGTTCGAACTCGGATTCAACGCTAAGTTGATCGCCAACAACGACGGGTCGCTGCCGACTGATGTGAGCGCTGCCGAGCGAACTTCAGGCGCGAGATTCGATCGTGCAAAAATCTTTGCGAGCACGACCGCAGCGTCCTCGTGAGCGACCGGCGCCTCACCGATCGAGAAGGCAACCTGAAACTGAACTCGAACGTCTTCGTCATCAGTCAACTTCGCAAGTTGCTTGAAGAGTTGCTTTGACGATGACTGCGGCGACCTCAAGAAAGTCTCACTCAAGAGCACGGCGTGGTCGCGAACTCGGGGATGCTCATCCCGCATCCCGGCCAGTGCATCGTCCATCGACAATGCCGCGAGACCATCGAGCGTCCAAAGAGCGTGCATGCGACCGAGCGGCACCTTCGAACCGGTTGCCAGTCGACGCAGTGGCTCGAACGCAGCGTGATCGTTGCGTTCCCAAAGCAGCCGATGCGCCGTTTCACGAGTCCATCCATTGGCCGACTCCAGCTTTGCAACAAGCTGCTCGGTTGAAAGATCACCCAGTCGCTCGACAGGCAACTTCTTCTTGTCGGGACCGAGCAAACGATAGACGCGCCCCCGATTGTCCCCGCTGTAGAGATCGAGATGCTCCTTGATGTCATCAGGGATCGACGCCGGGTGCTCGATCGTCTCGCGATACATATCAAGGATGAGCAGCGTGCCGTCCGGCGCATGCACGAAGTTGCAAGGCCGGAACCAGTTGTCGGTCGATGCAATAAATTCGACACCCTCATCCGCTCGACTCGCCATGAAGCCGACCCCGGTCGAGGCGAGCGTCTTGCGATGCACTAAATTCCCGCCGACATCGCCGACAAACGCCTGCCCGCGCAATTCGGGATAAGCCGCTCCTCGATAAATGGTGACTCCCGCCGCAGAGGTGAAGAAGCCGATCGGATGCCGCTCGCTTTCCGGCAATCCCGCATAGCGAGGATCCGCAACTCGCCGCCGCGTCCTCACGAGCCGCCACGGTTCAGGTGCACTGCGTCGAAATACCGGACCGGCACCGCCTTCTTTTCCGATCGAGCGCACGAGGCCGGACACTGTGTAATTTGGATTCCTCGCCGCATAACGCTGGGGAAAGATGACCTGCTGAATGTGATTGCTATTGGAGCAGACAAACCGATTCCCCCAATCGTCGAAGCTATGCCCCCACTGAATCCCGCCCGTCTCCGCTCGCACCTCAAACGTTCGAGGATCAAAGCTGAAATCAGACCGACCCAATCTGAGGACTTCTTTCCCCGCGCAACTCAAGACCGACGGATTACTCGCTCCCGCCGCATAGATCCGATGATCGAGTCCCCACTTCAGGTTGTTCGCAATGGCCTGCACGTTGTCACGATTGAAGCCTTCGAAGACCGCCTCTTTCACATCCGCAACATGATCCCCATCAGTGTCTTTGAGATACCACAACGTTGGCGGAGCGAGCACGAAGACGCCGCCTCGAAACGGAGTCACGGAAACCGGCCAACTGAGTCCCGTCGCGAACTTCCAACTCTTGTCCATGCGACCGTCGGCATCGGTGTCTTCGAGCAACCGAATGATCCCCGCCCCGACCTTTCCGCCGCCTTTCGGATTCAGCTTTGTTGGCTCATGCGAGAACGGGTAGTCGTGCATCTCAGCAACGTACATGCGGCCGTTTTCATCAAAGCACGCATCGACCGGATCACTCAGCAATGGCTCTGCCGCCACGAGTTCGAGACTGAATCCCTTTTGAACGGCGAAACTTCGCAGCGCCTCGTCCGGTTCAATGGCGGGGATTCGGGGCAGTTCATCCTTCAGCGGCTTCTCTCCCGGAGTCGGCCCCTGCGCCTCGACATGCTTTGCAATGAACCCACTCAGCACCGCAAGCATTCCCAGCAGCAGCACCCATCTTCCAGCGAGTTGCCAATTCATGCCTCTTCTCCCCGAAGGCCAACGACCAGAACTCGATCACCTCACTCGAAGCGTCTTTGGAATCCTAAAGCGGCAGGCTCTGACGACAACGACCACAGCCATGATGAGTGCCGGTGTCGAACTCTCGAAAATTCGAGCGTGTGCGAAATCGCTGCTACTCAAACTCACCACAGTGGCAATTAACCGCGAGCGACACATGCCGCTTATCGAGCGATCTCGACTCCCAAATCCGCATTGCCTGTATGCAAACACAAAGCCTCTTCATGCCGAACCCCAATCAACCGGTCGCAGCATCTCGCCCTGCAAAAGCAGGCTCCGCCAGCAGTCGAGTTCGATCTCGCAACAATCCGGGAACGAACCTGCGCCGGTATTCGTCGAACGCGAATTTGATTCGAAACCCGCTCCTCGCCCGCCGCCACTCTCGACGGAGCACCCAAAATGAGAATCCGCGCCGGCCTACGAACGACTGCACGAAGGACGCCAATACCTTGAGACTCGACCCGCTCACCCCTGAGGAACACATCCGTCTTTGGGTACGACGGACTCGCAGTCCGTCGCTTCTCACGACGTTTGACGGACTAAAAGTCCGTCGAGCCAGCGTTCCTCACCCATCGTGCCGACCTGCCCGGTGAGGAACTCTCCATGCGAACCTGCGATGCCCCACTGCTCGGCAGGTTCTCTTTCGCTTTTATGCTTCGCAGATCCCGCGATGGACGAGTCTCAGTAAGCCAATCAACTCGGTGCTCACTGACAAATTTGTTACATCTTCGCTGAGCACTCACTGAGGGGCACGACGCCTCTCGCTCTTCCTAAACGGATTCTCCGGAGTTGCCGAGACTCCGAATCGACTCGCGACTCACTCGCACTTTCGACGGGCCAACGACCACCGAACTCGCTTGCGACGAAATCTGCATCAAGTCCCTGATGTTCCCTTGCCGCAAGTTGCCGCAACCGACGACTTCAAGCTGCTCAACGAAGACGATTCGACCTCTGAAAGGCATTGCTTCGCTGCGCCGCTAACTGCTACGTTCGCTGACTTTTCTGACTGATGTGCGGCCCTCGATGGCACTCAAACTCACTTGAGTCTTCGTCGTCCGAAGGGCCAATTCTGCCTGACTTTGTGATTCACCATCGGCACTTTGCCGACCTTGGGTTCTTTCCGCGTCTTGGGTTGGGAACCGTTCTATGCTCTTCACTCCGTGGCTTAACTCCGTTCGTACCCGCCAGCTCCGCACCTCAAAGACCGCACGTCGTCCAAAATCTTTGCGACGCACGGTGGCGGAATTCCTTGAGCAGCGAGTCCTCCTCGCAGCCGGCCAACCGCCGATCTTCGTCTCAGTGAGCCCCAACGTCGGAGAGTTCCTGCAAGACGGAGATGTCCGCACCGAAGTGCCGCGTGAGTTCGAGTTCCAGTTCAGCCCCGGTGAAACGATCGCCGCCGGAACTGTCCCGGCGATTCAAGTTCTCGGAGCAGGACATGACGGCGGCTTTACACCCGCCGGAGTGATCTCCGACTTCGGAACCAATGGCGGTGTCATCCTCAGAGTCGGAGCACGCCGACTCGGAGTCGACGACAACGGCAAGACACTTACCGTCGCGACCGCTGATAATGCAGGTAACGGCCCGACCGTCGTCACTGACGTCAACGGTAATTTGACATTAACACTCGATACCAATGCGACAACGCCAACAACGGCGCAGCGACTGCTCGATTTCGCGACGAATAACGCGGCTGCAAAGCAGATTCTTACCGTAGAAAAGCTCTCTGGAGACGCCACTCTCAGCCTCGCCAGCGCAACTCCGGGAACAACATCACTACGCGGAGCAGGAGCGGCCTACGCTCTCAACAGCTTTGGCGCAACCGGTCTTAATATCGCATTTGAAGCATCTCAGCCGGGAACTGGCGGAAATGATATTCAAATTCAAGTCAACCGACTCGACCTCGGAGCCGCCAGCGCGCAGCCACTCGTGAATGTCGTCGGCAAGCGCATCGAAATCACCATCAACGAGAATTCGACGAGTCCGACGACCGCCAGCATTCTCGTCAACGCAATTAATACCAATGCGCAAGCCAGTAATTTGGTCAACGCGCAAGTTGTCACCGGCGGCACATCGACGTCCCTTGCCGCTGTGACCGACGGAACGCTCATCAGGCTCGATCGCTCCGATCGCCTACTCACTGCATCAGCGATTTCAGGCTTCCAATCGCCACTCGCCGTGGGCGGAACGCCCTTCCTGATGCAGTTCTCCGCCGCTCAGCAAGGCATTGATGGCAACGAGATTTCGCTGCTTATCAATCAAGCGAATCTCAGTTCGTCGAGCCCGACGCCGACAGTCTCGGTATCTGGAAAACGAATAACGATCACGCTCAATTCAAACGTGGCTGCACCAACAACCGCAGCCACATTGCTCACAGCACTTTCGGTCCCCGCAGTCACTGCTCTCATTAAGACAAGTGTTATTAGCGGGGCAACGACGACAGTCCTCAGCACGATCGCCAACGGCACGCTGATTCAACTCGGCGGTGCTGATACCGCAATTAATCCCGGCTATCGCGGTCTACTCTCGGCACAAGCCCCCGATACGCCCCGCCGAGTCATCTACCGCTTCGCGGCACCTCTCGATAATGACCTCTACCGAGTTCAAGTCATCGGCACTGGCACGTCGCCACTGCTTGATATCGAAAACGAAAGGGTCAACAACGGCGTTGACTCCTTCCTTGATGTTGGCCTCGACCTCGGCGCAACGGTAAATGCTGTCGTTCCGCAGCCGATGGTTCGCCAGCAATTACTCACGATCAACTCCGCCAGCAATATTACCGATGGCGACACGATTACGATTCAACCCGGTTCAGGCTCTTCAACAGTTACCTTTGAATTCAATAACACATCGGGAACTCCGACAGCGCCGCGCTCCGGCAACATCGCTATCGACTACGACAGCACCACTGCCACAACAGCCTCGCTGGCAGCGGCAATTGCATCCGCAATTAATACCGCAACGCTCTCCACTCCCGATGTTGTCGCTACCGCATCTGGCAGCCAACTCACAATCGAAGGCGGAGCTTTCGCGGCACGAGTCAAGCTCACGCTCGCCAATACTACGGCAATCTCCCAGCGAGAAGGCCAACTCGTCCAACGCCGCAATCTCGTCAATGTCTATTTCAATCAGGACTCACTCGATCCGACACTCGCTCAGGATCCGCGCTTCTACCGCCTCGTAAATACCAACGGCACTCTCGTCACCAATGACGACGTAGAACTCGTCCCGAGTTCGATCGTCTACGACAGCTCGACACACACCGCCGTGCTCGACTTCGGATCGAACCTCTCAACCAGCACATACAAGCTCTTAGTGGGAGACTCAGAAGAGTCGAACGACACACTGGCACGCGCGGTCAACGTCGGCACGGTCTTCTCAACGACTCCGTATCAACATCTCGGCTACATCGGCGACGCCGGAGGCAGTTCAGATAAGGACCTTTATCGCGTTTCTCTTCCGGGGATTTCGACGGTCAACGTCAGCGTCACGCCGGGAGCAACTCTTAATTCTTCAATTCGTCTCCTCGACGAAAATGGAGTTGGCCTCGACCTGTCGAACAACGGATCTATCGGCGCCGCTGACACCCTCAGTTTCACAACGCTCAATGGCGGCACCTTCTACGTTGAGGTCTCTTCAACTGGTTCAACGACTGGCTCGTATCAACTTAATATCTCAACCAGCGCTGCTTTCAGCACGAGCGATGATAACTCGAGCTTCTCAGCCGCAACTCAACTCGGCTTCCTCGGCGAAGGCGGACAACTCTTTTCGAGCCAAATCGAACCGCAGTCCATTGCACTTCCGCCGCCAGCAGGTGGTTCCGACGAACCCGGCCATCGTGAAATCCCCCACGAGTCTCACGGAGCGGGATCCGGCACAACTGCCGCAACACCAGGGCCGCTTGGTAGTGTTACATTTTACTTCCCGTCGGCCTACGGCGTTGATTCACAGGGCAATGTCCTGCTGAATCAAATCACCGAAGATCAAAAGATGCGCGCTCGCGAAATCTTCGAGATGTACGGAACCAAGTTTGGTTTCGAAGTCGAAGAGTCGACGACAGGTGGATTGGCAATTGTCACCGGAGATCCCCGCGCCGTTGATCCAAATATTCCGCCAGACGGAGTCGGTGGTATCGCTGGCGGCGGCATCGCTCTCATGAATGCCCGGCAAAACTTTACCGCTCAAGACAATCAGTTCGGCGGGAGTTGGATGGCTATCGCGCTCCACGAAATTGGACACGCGATCGGTCTCGGTCACTCCTACGACATTCGGTCAATTCAAGGCAACGGAGTCGCTGGCGAAGACGAATACCCCGGTAATAACGACATTGTTCACGGAAACCGAATTTCGGCGAACACCGGCACCGACATCGACCTTTATCAGTTCGAAGTGGAGGCAACGGGAAGCTTCTCGGCCGAGATAGTCGCCGAACGACTCGCCTCGTCGAGCCTCCTGAATTCCGCGTTGAAGCTCTATCGCAAAGTTCACGCACACGCTGAGTCGGAGTTTCTTCCAGCCGGTCAAACTGGCGTCGAAGTTCAATTCCGCACGCGCGTCGCTGGCCCAACCGGAAATGCAACCACAGTTACACTTCTCGGAGCCGATCTCGGAGCGGGCGCACTCCCAACGTTGACCACTGACGCTGGGGGAATTGTCGTCGTCACACTTAATACCCGCGCCGGATCTGAGACCACTGCACAACAACTGGTTGATCTGCTCAACCTTGATAGCACTCAAGTCTCCGCACGCATCCTCTCCGGCGACAATACGACCAGCCTTGCAACATTCGCAGGTGCTGCGCCGGCGACTCTCCTCGGCGGAGCCGACCCGGTCATCTTCGCTCAAAACGATGACTACTTCAGCAACGACTCCTACATCTCGCTCACTCTCGAACCTGATACCTACTTCATCGGCGTGAGTAGCACAGGGAATACGGACTACGACCCCACAATCGCCGACACTGGCTTCAACGGCACGACCGACGGCGATTACACCCTGCGAATCCATCTCGATACCGCCGAAAACTCATCACTGTTGGATACGACAGGCAAGAATTTCGACGGCAACAACGATGGGGTCGCCGGAGGACCGTCACATGAATTTGCCTTCCAAAGCGCGAATACACTCGTCGTCGACAAGACGGTCGTCGCCAACTCGCAAACATCACTGAATTCAACAGCCACCACCGTTCGGCTTTCGACACTCACACCATTCCCGACGGCGCCGGGCTTCCAGATTCGTATCGACAGCGAAGAGATGACCGTCACCGCGATTGATACGGTCAATCGCTCCCTCACTGTGCAACGTGCTCGCAACGGAACCGTCGCAGCCTCGCACGCCTTCAATGCGCCGGTCACTCGCGTCGTCGCCACAACCACAAACGGCATTGTCGCGATGGGAGCAACCTCAATCGTTGTGACCAACGCTGCCGCATTTGTCTCCCAAACTCCGTTCGTTGCCACCATTGGCAGCGACCGAGTGACTGTCACCGCTGTCAACACGGGCTCGAATACCCTGACAGTCACCCCAACACCTAACGGGTATGCATCAGGAGCAGTGATTCGCGAACTCGGCGGCACCGTCCAAAACCCATTTGGCCTGCTGAAGTCAGCCATCAGTGCAGCGGTATCAGGCGACGCCATTCGCGTCGTAGGAAATGGCGGCACCGACAACGACGTTTTGACACCCTCAGACGCGAAGCCCTATCTCCTCGGATTCGCCGATACCGGTTCTCAGTTGGAAGACGGCTCGAAGCTCGAACTGCCGCAGAACGTCGTCCTTCAAGTTGATGCCGGCGCTGTCGTCAAACTTCAAGGTGCCAATCTGGATGCAGGCACCTCAGCCGTCGGTCTCAGCCGCAGCGGAGGAGCCATTCAGGTCCTCGGCAACACTCGCGAGAATGTGTACTTCACATCGTATGAGAGCGACCTACTTGGCGGTGATAGCGACGGCGTCACCGACGGAGCAAACGCGGGTGACTGGGGCGGACTCGTCTTCCGTGAGGACTCCGATTTCCGCGCGAATACCACAGGCGCAACGATCTTTGATCCGGGCATCTTCCTGAACTACGTCAATCATGCCGCGATCACCTATGGCGGCGGTCTCGTGACGGTCAACTCGGTCACCAAGACTTACACTTCGATCCACATGGCGACCTCTCGCCCCACGATCGCATTCAACACAATTAGCAATGGCGCCGATGCCGCAGTTTCAGCCGATCCAGATAGCTTCGATGATTCTCGCGGGCGAATCGGTCCCGATCTTCATAACAATGTTATTTTCGATAACACCACAAACGGCGTATTCGTTCGGATCGAGACTCAACTCGGCCAACCAGTTCAACGACTGACCAAGACCGCTCGCTTCGATGATACTGACATCACTCACGTAATTACTCAGAATCTCGAAATTGTCGGCAATCCGGGCGGCCGGCTGGACGGTGCCCCCAGACCGAGCGGACGACTAGCCGTCGATCCGGGCGTCGTCGTGAAACTCGGTGCCTCGCGCATCGAAGGTATGCGAGGAAACTCGGCCTTAATCGCGGAAGGCACAGCAACCGACCCGGTCATCTTTACGTCAATTCAAGACGACCGATTCGGTAGCGGCGGCAGCTACGACCTCACCGGCAACCTTAATACGGCCAATCCTGCGGCAGGTGACTGGGGCGGACTCGCCTTCAATGCGAACTCGCGACTCAGCCTTGATCAGGCCTATGTTGCCTACGGTGGCGGCTCGACTCCGATCGAAGGCTCAACGGATCGCTTTAATGCCGTCGAAATTCACCATGCGGTGAAAGCCCGAATTGCCAACACCGAATTCGACACCAATGCAGGCGGCTCCGGCGGCAGCAGAAATGGTCGAGGCAGCACGTCGTCTTCGACCATCTTTGTCCGGCAAGCTCAGCCAATCTTGGTCAACAACATCTTCCGGAATAACACCGGATCGGTCGTTGACATCAACGCCAATGCGATGGACTTCGAGTATCAACGCGACACTGGCCGTAGCACTGGGGAAATTCAAGATTTCAAGCAATTCTCCGGTAATCACGGCCCGCTTGTTCGACTCAACAAGGTCTCGGGCAACAGCGTCAACGGTATGAATGTCCGCGAGGATGTTCTCACCACCGAATCTGTCTGGGATGATACCGACATCGTGCATGTCCTAACTGGCGAGATTCTCGTCGATCAGCACCACACCTACAGCGGCATTCGTCTCCAAAGTAATCCCGGAGAAAGTCTCGTCGTCAAGCTTGCTGGTCCAAACGCTGGCTTCACCGCTGATGGCATTTATCTCGACATTGACGACCGGATTGGCGGCACGGTGCAGGTCATCGGGCAACCGGGATTCCCAGTCGTCCTCACATCACTGGCTGACGACACCATCGGTGCCAGCTTTGATCCCGCCGGCTTCCCACAAACTGATACCAATAACAACGGTCCTTCAACCGGTGTTGCTGGTGCTTGGCGCAGCTTGCTCTTCACTCAGCGCAGCAATGATCGCAACGTGCGCACGATCGTCGAAGCCGAGCATCCCAATAATGGTGGCATCGAAACCAACGACAACACATTTACGAAGGCAGAATTCCTCGGAGAATTGGCACCCCAGCATATCACTGGTCCGACTCCGGCTGATTACAACGCTGACGATACACTCTTCCGCTCCGACACCGACGACAATCGCCCAGCGGGCTTCGAAGTCAAAGGCTTTATCAGCGGCGACGATGCGGGCGACGTCGACATCTACAGCTTCAAGGCAACAGCCGGTAACGAAGTCTGGATCGACCTCGACCGTACCCGCGGTAACTCGCTCGACCCGGTCGTTGAAGTCATCCTTGCTGACGGAACCCTCGTCGCTCGTGCGCGCTATAATGCAACTACAGGACTGGTCGACCTCTCGGGGATCGCCCAAGACCTAACCAAAGACGATTACAACGGCGGCGATTACTACTCCTTCGGTTTCCGCGACACAGGATTCCGACTCACCCTTCCGGGCAACGCCGGCCAAGTCGGCACTTACTTCGTTCGCGTTCGCAGCAACCAAACCAATGCCGCCGACCTTAACGACGACAATCTGCTCAAGGCAGGTTTGACACGCGGTGAGTATCAATTGCAAATCCGCGAACGCCAGAAGGACGAAAAGCCCGGTTCCGTCGTCAGATATGCTGATATTCGCTTCGCCACGAACGGCATCGACGTCAGCGGCCTACCAGCTCACTCGCCGATCGTCGCCGAAAACACCGAGACAACCATTGCCAATGGCCCAGCGAATACGCCTCAACCACTTGGCAACCTGCTCGAGTCCGACCTCAACGTCATCAGCTTTGGGGGCAATCTTGCAACCGGAGGCGATGACTTTGATTTCTTCCGCTACAACAGCGACTACGCAGCGACCATTCTTGGTGATTCAATTCAGGTGATTGGCGGTGCGAGCGGCGGCGGAAAAACATGGACCACAGTATTTGATCTCGACTACGCAGACGGCCTCTCTCGCGCTGACACCAGCATGATCATTTTCGATGCTGCTGGCCGCCCAATCCTTGTCGGTCGCGAATCCAATATCGAAGACGACCGACCGGCAACCGGGAATGCCAACGATCTCGACGACCTCACCCGAGGCTCGATCGGCGCTCTCGATCCATACATTGGCCCGGTGCAGATGCCGACAGGCAATCCGGGAGACACGACGAATTACGATATCGAGGTTCTCTCGAACAAGTTCCTGAACCGCCAACTCGACCAATTCTACAACGGCACAGCCACTAATCCGCTGGCACGCCTTGAGCCTATCAACTCAGTTAGTCGTATCATCGAGGACCACATCGGCTTCCAAGGCTATACCTCGAACGGAGCTGCCGTTGATCCCACCGACGATTTCGGGCTCTTCGACATTTCGAGTAGCACAACGCTTTCAACCGCCGTGCGGCCATTCGACTTCGGCGACACTGTGCTGTTTGTCAACACGCAAGACACGCTTCACACCGTCAATCCGCTTTACGGCCAGTTAGTCACCGACGTCGACCTCGATCTGGCGCCAGGAACCACGAACGACACGTTCCAAGACATCGTCATGCGGTCTGACGGAACCCTTTATGGCTATAAGCGTATTTCCACACCTGGCGGCACGCAGACACCGCTCAACGACACCGCCGGCCAGCTCGACATTATTGACACCGGGACTGGCGCTCTCACCACAGTAGGCACAGATCTGATTCGCGGCGGCACGACCACAACGACCAACATCGGCGTGAACCAGATTACTCACACCGACGATGTCGACGCCGTCACGTATCAGCGAAACGGCTTGGGAAATTACAATTTGTATTACTCTGTGCGTGAGAACGTAGGCACCAACAAGAACTCTAAACTCTACCGAGCAAATCCCACAAACGGCGACGCCCGGTTCTTCAACGGTCAACCCTTCGGTTTTATCGGTGACATCCAACCAACCACGGTTTCATCGGCCACCGGAGCCATCGGAATCAATGGCGCTGCGGTGGCCTTCGACGCTGTTGCGCAGGGAACTGTTGGAAATGGTATTACAATCAATTTTACCGCCTTCGACCGGGCGGCACCAAATGACAATGTCATCTCCGTTGGGGTTGCCGGAACAACAATCACCGTCACGATGGACACGAATCCGAAGCCGACGGTCCAGCGAGTCGTCGACGCCATCAACAATAACGCGAACGCACGAGCTCTCGTGACAACGACGGTCACCAACGGTAGCGCGGGAAATGATATTGGCGGACTTGTGGCCAACACCGTGACTCTTAGCGGCGGCACTGGGACACCATTACGCGGCAATGTCACTGGGTTGGCATTTGCCAATCCCGTCGGATCGGCAACACCGGGCTACCAAGGAGCCACCCTCTACGGTGTTACTGACGATGGTGAGTTCATCCGCATCAACACTGGCAACGGCGACGCAACACTCGTTCGCGATTTCAAGACCGACCTCGGAATATCGAACTTCCAAGGATTGGCGATTGGCCCCCAGAACGTCAACAACGCACAGTTCACCAACACGCTGTTTGCGATTACTTCAAACGGCCAAATGATCGCCATTGATGCAAACGGCAACGGTGTCACCGCGTTTGATACGGCTATCAACGCACAACGAATTCGCGTTCCTGCTGCCTCACCAGCACCAACTGATGGCACATTTACTCTCACCTTCGATGACGGGATCCAAACAAGAACTACGGACCCCATTGCGTGGAACGCGCCCGCAGTCATCTCAGTCAACGAGGTGCAAGACCTCATTACGGCCGCAAACTCAGGGACATTCACACTGACTCACGTCGCCAACAATGGCGAGGTTACCAGCCTGCTCAATGCCATTAACGCTGGTGTGACAATTATATCCGTTGACGATGCTCCTGCATTTCCGCCATCGAATTTTGTGATCCGAGTCGACAGCGAAGAGATGCTGGTTACCAGCCGGTCCGGAAACGTCCTGACGATCGGCCAGCGCGGCTATAACGGAACTACCGCCGCCGCCCATGCCGCCGACGCAAACGTCTTCGAGGTGCTGACCAGTCGCCTGAGCGGCAATATCACAACAACCGCCTCAACAACGTTGACGGATCGTCTCGATCCTCTCTTCGGTGACAACACTTTTACCGTCACCGACGCATCAGTCTTCCCAGCGGCGCCATTTACCATTCGCATCGATGGCGAGCAGATGGATGTGACGGCCGTCAACACGGGCACGAATACGTTGACCGTCACTCGCGCGGTTAATGGCTCGGTACTCGCGTCGCACGGCGCCGGTGACGCTGTCGAACAAATCAGCGACGTCATTGCTGTGGTTGACACGGTCCCGTTCCCTGTGTTAACACCATATCAAATTCGGATTGACAACGAGGATTTCACAGTCACCAACGTGGCCGGTTCTAATCTCACCGTCCTCCGTGGCGCAAATGCAACGACAATCGCGTCGCACACAGATCTCACGACGGTTTATCAAGTAGAAACAACTGCCCCGATCTCGTATGCAGCCACCGCTGCCGGACTGCAATCCGCCCTCGACGGACTCACAGAATTGTCTGGCAACGTCTCGGTTACAGGCGGACCAATTGATCTCTCCCAAGCGCTGATCGAATTCGTCAATGGCCTAGGCGCCACAGACATCGCCCGTCTCCGGGCGAATGTCACAGAACTCGACGGCAACGAAGTGCAAGATCTCACGCTCGACTCTCGATTTACTGGCAGTGGCACATTCACGGTCACATTTGGCACAGACACAACTGCGGCATTAAGCGTGACAACGGTTACTGCAAGCCAACTTCAATCGGCACTCGAAAACCTCCCGTCAATTGGACTTGGTAACGTGAATGTCTCGGGCGGCACGCTTCCCGGAAACACGTTCACCGTCACATTCGTCGGCAACCTTGCGGACCAAGATGTTGCAACTTTCACTATCGACAACACTCTGGTAACCAACAACGAGCGACAGAGCTTGGTCTTTACTGGTAGTCCAACAGGTGGCAGTTTCACATTGAATGTGGCCGGACAGACAACCGGCAACATCGCATTCAGCGGCACAGCAGCGACCCAGATCGCAAACATCGAATCAGGAATCGAGGCGCTCGCTGCCATCACCGACGTCACAGTGACAAGCCCAGTCGCTGGCACGTATGTCGTCGCCTTCACCACCACCAACGCCGATACCAATTTTGCTCAGATGAGCGTGGCGACGAACGCACTGACTGGCGGCACCGCTCCTTCAATAACCATCAGCACTCTCGAAGATGGTAATGTAGATATTATTACCCTTCCGACGTCCGATGGCTTCTCTCCGACTGTAAACTTTGGCACAACAGCCTTCGAAGCAGACGGCGTCCGAAGCGTCCAAGCTCATTTAGAAAATCTCTTAAACATTGCTCCCGGAGATGTATCCCTAGTCGGCGGCGACCTACCCGGCACCCCGATCGATGTCACATTCCAGGGTGCATACGCGGGCGTCACGCTTCCCTTGATGACGATTAACACCGCATCCCTCGTTACGCCGGGCGACCTTGAAGTTGCCAGCTTTGTCATCGCCGCCGATGGTGTAGCTGACAGCTTTAGCACCAATATCGGCAGTCTTACGGGCGTCAGAGGTTTGGCCTTCTCACCGCTCGACTTCAATCTCTGGCACCCGACACGCCGACGAGGTGATGTCGATGTCGCTGGCCACGGTATCAACGTTGCCTATGACAATTCTCGTACTCCAAGCGGCGAGTCCCGAGATATTGACGATGGCTTCCAAACGCGAACATTTAATGAGCAGCAAGGCGGCGCAAGCTTCTACTTTGGATTTGAAGAATACAACAACAGCACTAATACGCCGTACTTCAATTACGAAGCTTCGAACTCTCAACTCGGAGTTCAAACAAATGCCTTCCACTCGGACCTCGCCTCGAATGCCGCCATCGGAAACAACTACAATCTGCCCGGCGGCGCGATGGGCAGCTTGATCACAGATACGTTCGACCTCATCTCCGAAACAGGCGGCGAATCACACCTTGATCGTCCGACCCTGTATTTCAATTACTTCTTAGATACTCAGAACGCATCAACCGCCATCCCAGACGGAACAATGCGCGACTCGGCACGCGTCTTTATCTCTGATGACGATGGCCAGACGTGGAATCTCCTCGCCACAAACAACTCGCCCAAGGACCTCACTACTGAATTACCGACTTACATCACTCATTCACGACTTGCATACAACACAGATCCGAGACAACGGGTTCAAGAATTGTTCGACAACACGGGAACGTGGCGCCAAGCTCGCGTGGATCTGACTGACTTTGTTGGGGCGACGGGCCTCCGTCTCCGGTTCGACTTCAGCACCGCCGGCACATTGGTCACCACAGGTGTCACAACCAATGACATCAATCTGCCACCGGGCCAAGCATCTCTCGCCACCCCAGTTGACGCCTTTGGAAACCTTCGATCATCCGGTCGGGGCCAGGCTAACACAGGCGAAGGCTTCTACATCGACGACATCATCGTCGGCTGGTCCGAACGCGGCGAAATGATCACCGGCGCTAATGTCGACAAGAACAATTTCACGGTGCCACAGCCTCCAGCGGCCTTGGATCCGCCGCCACCAGACGAGTTATTGTCCGGCGCATACCAAGTCGAAATTCGCAGAGGATTTGAGTACGCAGCCAACAAGGACAAGATGACTGCGGACATCAATATCAACAACACTTTTGACACGAATATCCGCCACATCTCTGGAACAAGCGGGCTGGCTTTTCCGCAGACAATCGGAGATCTCTATAGCGTACCAGTGACCGACAGCTTCGACTTAGGGGACACTGACCTAACGACGTTTGGGTTTGACCCCGCCGTCGGATGGACACCGAACTCAGTGGGCAGTAACGCCCCGTGGTTTGTTGCTCCGACAGCGATTGAACCCTCGACGACGCTCAGCGGAAATATCACCGCAGCAACCACGCTCATTACCGTGGCAAGCGTCGCCGCGTTTCCGTCGGTCGGAACGCCCTTCATCATGGACATCGAGGGCGAATTGGTAGGCGCAACCGTTCTGAGTGCTGTCACTCGGCAGATTTTTATCGTTCGCAGTGGCTTAGCGGTAAGCCATCTTGCGGGCGCCGAGGTAAGAGCGACCGACGCAGTCGCTTCTTCCAGCCCGGTATCAACACTCCAGCGCTCCGTAATGTCTGTCTCTCAAACAGCAACCGGAGTGTCATTCAGATATCGAGTAACTGCCGATGACGGCGATGTCTTCCGAGTGTACCTCGACGAACTCGGCGGCGAGCACGGACCGATCTTCCAGTCGACCACAACCGGTGCTGGAATGGGTGGCGCTGATGCTGATGGGTTTGTTTCGGTGAATCTCTCGTTTGATCCCGGCATTCACACCCTCTTCTTCTCATATGAGAAGGACGGTAGCGACGGCAGCGATCTTATTCCTGACACATTAGAGGGCGTCCAAATCGACGACGTCGTCTTTGCACCGATCGCAGGCATCTATGTACGAGGTGACCGAAACGTCGAGCGTCAACAAGGCCACTTCCAGATTGAGAACAACTTCATTCGCAACTCGTCCAATGCGGGCATTCGTGTAACAGCCGGTACTCGCGACCCAATTACCAACGCCTCGCCATTGGGTTCCCCGATCAAATTTAATACCCAGAACGCCGAGCAGTTAGCGCCGAGCCTCACGATCACCAATAACGTGATTGCTGGCTTCGGCAACTTCGGTGTCTTCTTCCAAGGCGATGCCAACGCTGGCGGTACTGCGACAAACCCAGCAACGATGGTTCCCTTCGGGAAGATTATTAATAATACCATCTACGGCGGGGCAGTTGCGACAGGCACCGGTGTGCGTGTCGAAACTAATGCGAGCCCGACGCTCCTCAATAATCTCATTGCCAATACGTCGACAGGCATCTTTGTTGACGGCACTTCGTCAACAACAAATCCGTCGGTCGACCGTCGCACGGTCATCAGTCGCACGTTCTTCCAAGGAAATACAAATCGAATCGTCGGCGGAGTCACAGACGCAAGTGAAATTGTTTCCCCCGGCGGCACGCCTCTGTTTGTGAATCCGGGAGTCGGGAATTTCTACCTGTTAGCTGGCAGCCCAGCGATCGACCGCTCACTCAGCAGCCAACCTGATCGCGTCAACTTCGTCTCGCTGAGACAGCAGGCAGGTATACCGAATTCAGACACAGTGGCGCTTTCAACCGACGTCTTTGGTCAAACCCGTGTCGACGACCCGACTCAGACTCCTTCAGGCATCGGCGGCGAAGTCTTCTTCGATCTCGGTGCTGTCGAACGAGCTGATACTACTGGCGGCGTCACCAATCTGATCGTTCCAGAAGACAACAGCAACGACGATCTCGACCCACTAGCCACCGTCGTGCATATCGACGCGCCGCAATTCTTCAATCAGTTTGTGGTGAAGTTCACCGACGAAGGGATCGGGATCGACGACTCAACGGTCACGCCTTCGCAATTCACTCTGACACAAACAACTCGTTTCGGAACAATAACTCTTCTCAACAACAAAGATTACGTCTTTGCCTATAACTCAAACACGAACGAGGCAATTCTCACTTCGGTCACACTCTTCCCGCAGGACGCTCGCTTCACACTCACCGTCGACAACAGCACGACCACGGGTGTGAAAGATTTCGCCGGGAATCCGCTGGTTCCAAATCAGGTCGATGGCACAGTCCGCTTTGACATCCTCGTGACAAACGGGCCGAATGATCCGCCAATTAACACGGTGCCGTCAGGCGCCGTTATCGACGAGAACACGGCGCTCGCACCATCGTTCGCTGCCTTCTCGACAGTAACTGGCAATGCCATCTCCATCGACGATCCCGATGCCTTCATCAGCGACAATCGAGTTCAAGTCACCCTTACAGCCACTGACGGCATGGTGACCCTGCCACAGAATTATGCGACGCTAGTCACTCTCAATTCGGGCTCGCCGAGCGGAACGTCAGTGGTCTTCACTGGCACCATCGCGAATATCAACATGCTTCTTGCTGGCGGAACCGTTCCGGCTGACCAATTGGTGTTTACTCCCACCCAGGACTTCAACGGCATAGCAGTTCTGCAAGTCAAGACAAATGACCTCGGCAACTTCAGCAAGTTGCCTCTCGTCCCCAAAGAGGACATCGACAATATCCCAATCACCGTTAGACCGATCAACTCGGCTCCTGACGCCGTTAGTCCAGGAAGCGTCTCAGCCACGGAGGACACTTCTTACACATTCTCTGGAAGCGTTGTGACCGTCTCTGATTTGGTCGACGACCCGACGAATGCATCGACCGTCTCGGTATCACTCAGCGTGATAAGCGGCACATTGACCTTATCAACGGTTGTTGGACTCACATTTAATCCGGTTGACTCAGCAAACGACGGAACCGCAGATTCCACACTGACATTTACCGGCTCAGTCGCCAATGTGAATGCAGCCCTCAACGGACTGATTTATGACCCGTCACTGAACTTCAATGGCACAGACACGCTGACGTTGACTGTCAACGATCTCGGCAACATTGATTACCGAGAACCCGCCCCATCAACGACTAGTATCTACGCCCTGACCGACACGTCAACAACCACGATCAACGTCGCGGCAGCCAATGACGCTCCGATCAACCTTTACAATGGGGTATCAACCTTCGCGGCATCAGCGATCTCGGCACTCGAACGGACGACATTTACATTCGACAGTTCGAATACCATTTCCGTCAGCGATGTCGACGTGAATGAGACAACCGGACTGCTGCAAGTCACGCTCACGACAATCAATGGCATGTTCACAGACGGAACCGTCACGCTTCCATTGATAACCGGTCTAACTTTCTCGGTCGGCGATGGCGACGACGACACGACAATGACGTTTACCGGAACAGTTCTTGATATCAACTCAGCCTTGAGTCTGCTCGAATTCGATCCGAATTCTACGTTTACGACTGCCAGTGCCGGACGATTCGCACGCGTCGCGATTACTACTGAGGACTTGGGAGCATCGGGCGCTGGAGTTCCAGTTCTTCTCTCTGATACCGACTTTGTCGATTTGGATGTGTTGCAGGTCAACGACCCGCCATCGGTCACTGTCACCAATGGTACCGAGACACTGAATGAGGACGGCTCGATCACTTTTGGTACGGCAGGCAGCAACCCGATAACCGTAGCCGAGAATCCACTCGACAGTGCCCCCGCATCCGACTTCCAGTTCTCGATTATTGCAACCAATGGAACCGTCAGCCTCGCTGCCGCAGCGATTGCTGCGCTCAGCTTCAGCTTTGTGGATGCCGATGGCACCGGACAAGGCGACGGAACCTCTGACTCGCAGATGGTATTCCGCGGAACAATTGCAGAAATCAACGCCGCACTCGACGGCCTCGTTTACACTCCGACAGGCAACTACAACGGTGCCGCGGATATTCAATTTATCGTCAACGATCTCGGCCAGACGGGTGCTGGTGGGCCGCGAACAGCCACCGCGGACATCGACCTCACCATTCGGGCCATCAATGACGCACCATCCGTGAATGGCCCGACCAGCGCCAACGCACTCGAGGATACGAGCCTCGGAGGACTGGGTGTCTTGACGTTCTCGTCGACTGTCGGGAATCCAATTACCATTGACGATAATACCGACGGTGCAAACGCGGGTACGTACTCCGTGACCCTCGTCGTCACTACGGGATCGGGAACTCCCGGCACCATGCGTGTTGGACCGAGTGTCGGAGCGACTTCCGTCTCTGGTGATAACACATCCTCGATCACGCTTACCGGACTGCTGACCGACATCAACCTTGCGCTGGATGGATTGCAATTCGCACCGCCGAGCGGCGAGGGAATCCCAAATCAGACACTCACTGTCACCGTCCACGATAATGGAAACGTCGACGACGTCAGCCCAGCAGATCTCATAGATGTGTTGGCAATCACAATCATCGTTGACGGCGATAATGACGCTCCGGTTATTACTCTCCCAACGCCAGCAAATCAGACCTTGGGCGAAGATACCAACGCCGAATTTGGCACCAGTGTCGGTCGTGTCATTTCAATCGCCGATCCTGACGCCAACGGCCAGAATCTCACACTGACACTCACTGCGTCAAACGGCAAGATTACAGTCGTCAACGCGGGCGGCCTCGCGGGTATCTCCAACAACAACACAGGCACTGTCACGGCAACCGGAACGGAGTCAGCTCTCAATGCAGCACTCGAAGGACTCATCGTCGATCCGACAAGTGATTTCGTCGGCACCCTAACGCTGACTGTTCGCGTCGACGACAACGGCAATACTGGCCGAGCCCCGTCGCCGAATCAGTTCGACCAAAAGAGCCTGCAGATCACATACACTGCAGTGAATGACGCCCCGACCGTTACTCCTCAGCAATCACCAATCAGTGTTAATGAGGATTCGACGGTGGCGCTCGGAAGTAGCAACGGAAATGGCGTCACGATTAACGATGTCGATCTCGGAGCTGGCCAACCACGAGTCACACTGACTGTGAGTCGCGGCACACTCAGCTTGAGTCGCAATACCGGCCTGACGTTCTCGAAGGGCGATGGCCTCAACGATTCCACGATGACATTTGTGGGAACGAGCAAGACCGCAATTAACGCCGCTCTGGATGGAATGGTGTATCAACCGAATGCCGGAGCAAATGGTGCCGACACACTTCGCATCACGATCAATGATCAAGGAAATACGGGCGCTGGCGGGGCAATGGAGACGACTGTTGATATCCCAATCAACATTAGCGCTGTGAACGACGCTCCGACCCTGACCGTACCGACCAGCACACAAACTACCGAAGAAGATACCCCCAAAGTCTTCAATGGTGGTGCAGCGATTCAAGTCACCGATGCCGACGTCAATGAGGGAACCGGAGTCGTTCGCGTCACGCTCGGCGTAAATAACGGCACCTTGACGGTCGGAAACCTGTCGAACGTCACGATCGTCTCCGGGTCTAGCGGCACATCTGCCGTCTCGTTCGACGCTGCAATCAATGATGCCAATGTTGCACTTGCCGGGTTGACTTATACCCCCACAGCCGAATTCAGCGGCAGTTCAACACTGTCAGTGACCGTTGATGATCGGGGCAACTCGGGTAGCGGCGGCATCAAGTCCGCTAACAAGAGCGTCGCTATCAACGTGACCTCAAAGAACGACGCTCCGGTCAACACAGTTCCGACTTCTACAATTTCGATCAACGAGGATTCGCCGATCGTACTGACCGGCCCGAATCTCGTTTCTGTTCAAGATGTTGATGCTGGAAGCGCTTCGATCCTCGTCACAGTAGCCGCAACGAACGGCAAGGTTTCTGTAACGTCAGGTTCGGGCGTCGTTATCAATGGCAATAGCTCGTCGAGCCTGAGTCTTCAGGGGACAGTCACGAATATCAATAGCGTCTTGACGAGCCTTCAATTCTCGCCGACTGCGGAGTACTTCGGCTCCGCCTCAATTACGGTCACTACTAATGACCAAGGGGCTTCAGGCGGGACGGTATCGACACCACAGTCGGATACCGACTCGATCCAATTCTCGATTAGCGCAGTGAATGATCTCCCGACCGGGAAAGCAGATACCTACACCGTGTCTCGATCAGGATCCCTTACGGCGAGTGACATTGACGGACTCGGGGATGCAATCGCAGGCAACAACGGCGTGCTGGCAAACGACTCGGATGTTGATACAGCTCGGTCCCAATGGACCGCTCAGTTGATTAATCCCCCAGCCCATCACTCCGGCGGCTTTGTGCTCAACCCGAATGGGACGTTTACCTATATCCATAATGGAGACTCAGGCTCGTCGGACACATTTACCTATCGCATCTCAGACGGCATCGGCACGAATCCGACCGACGTCACAGTCACACTTACGATCAACGACGCACCGGTCATTACCAGTCCGACGATTCCAGCGTTAAACGAGAACTCGCCAAACGGCACAGTGTTGGTCGACATAGACGCGTCAGACGCCAATGGAGACTCCGTCTCGTATGCAATTGTTGGTGGCAACACCAGCAGCGCATTCTCCATCCACCCGGCGACCGGAATTATCACTGTCGCAAGTTCGACAGCACTCAACTTCGAAATCAATCCAACATTCACACTCACGATCCAAGCAACGGACAATGCTGCCTCCTCGGCAAGCTCTACCCTCAGCGTGCTCGTGAATTTGAATGACCTCGATGAAGCAGTAGTAGTACCGGATACGGTATGGACTAATGCCGGACTGACCGTGAAGACGGATGTCCTCGGCAGCCTCTTGAGAATTGTCACGACAGGCACCGACAACAATGCATTTGCCGAGCAGCATGCTCTCGCGAAGGTCACGAGCCTTACCCTAAACGGTAGGAACTCGCTCAGTGATCGTCTCACAGTCGATTTCGGTAGCGGCAATCCGATCCCAACGTTGTCTCCCGGCGGATTGACTTACAACGGCGGAACAGGCGGCAATGACTCACTCGAATTGATCAATGGCGTCGGGTTCTCGGCAATTACTCACAACTTCACATCCAGCAGCAGCGGATCCGTGACGGTTGTCGGAGCCAGTACGACATCCGTCATTCGCTACACCGGCCTTGAGCCGATTACCGACAGTCTGAGCGCCGAGAATCGCTCTTTCGTCTATTCCGGCAGCAATGACCAAGTAACGCTCAGCGACGGCACAGCCAGCGACGGCAGAATGACCATCGCCGCGCCAGGAACTGGCGAGACAGTCGACTTCGTTGTCCCCACCATATCACTGTCAGTCTCATTGTCCGGGGGTGCCGACACAGCCAATGTGCAATCCATCGACAACCTGTTTATTGGCACGGCATCGGTCCTCGGCGGCGATGGGAATGACACGTTGTCTGCCGCCACAGGTGGCTCAGGAGTGACCTATCCGCTGCACTTCGATGGCGGCACCGGGCTAGATTCGATCTCGGGTGGCGACGGCGCTGATACTCTCGTTGGTGGAAGCGGCGACGACACACTCAGTGGAAACGGCGGAGACGACAAGCTTCGCGGCGGTGCAGGCAACGACGAGATGCATGGCGGAGACGGGGTCGACGAACTCAACGGGCAGGGATCAAGCGGAGACCGAGTCGTCGCGAATATTTCCGGCACAGCAACGATCGTTGGAACCAAGAGCAATCTCGGAGCAATCTCCGGATCTATCACAGCAGGCGGTATCACAGACACAATCGTTGATGCTGAGTTTGTTGCAATTATTGGTAGCGACCTCGACGACAATATCACGGCATCGGGATGGCTCGCCGGCGATCTCGAGATCGATGCTCGGGGCGGCAATGATACCGTTACAGGCAGTCCGCAGCGTGATTATGTCGTGCTGGGCTCAGGCGATGACCGACTGACCGCCGGCGAAGGCAACGACGCGGCGTTTGGCGGCCCCGGCAATGACACACTTGCTGGCAACGGGGGTAATGACAATCTCATCGGAGACGACGGCAACGATACGATCCAGGGCGGTTCAGGCAATGATACTCTCACCGGCGGCACAGGAGTCGACCGACTTGACGGCCAAGGCAGTTCCGCAGACGTCTTGTTTGAGAACATTGGAGGCTCTGTCGGCAGCACAATTACCCTGACGACAACTTCCTTCAGCGTTCAGCAAGGCGGTCCTGCTGTTGTCGACATTATCATCGGCATCGAAGTCGCGATTATTACCGGAAGCGACGGCAATGATGTCATCACCACCACAGCTTGGGATAAGACTTCGACAGTGAATGGCGGCAGCGGAAACGACAAGATCAAGGTCGGAACCGGCTTCAACCGCGTCACTGGTGGAATCGGCAACGATTCGATCGTCGGCAACATCGGAGTTGATCAACTCTATGGTGACGATGGCGATGACTCGATCGATGCAGGTGCTGGTAATGACTTCGTTCAAGGCGGCAACGGCAACGACTTCATTCGAGGCGGAGCCAACGACGACAAGATCTACGGCTCTGCTGGAAATGACAGCCTGCTCGGCAGCGATGGCAATGACTTCATGCTCGGCGGCGACGGGAACGACAAGATCGCAGGTGAAGCCGGGAATGACACCATTCGAGGCGAAGGTGGAGCAGATACTCTCGACGGCGGCGGAAACGGCGTCGACCGAGCACCCGGCGACTCCATTACGTCGGACCCGTCAGACGCACTCAACCAAGCACTGAATTTGTTGTTTACCAATATTCTCTAATCGCGAATTAGCGATCACGTTGCGGACGCGATGCTAACAAGGACCAACCTACTCGGTCCGAGAGCACCGCGTCCGCTTTTTTCATTTTGAGCCCCAAAATCACATAGCAACGACTCCCCCATGAAGACACTCTCCCATTCCGAGTTGCAGCAGCGAATTAGTGAGTACTTGACAAAAGCAGAATTCGCGGGGAAGCGCGTCTTACTGATCATTCCCGACGCAACCCGCACCGCCCCGTTACCCATCCTGTTCGAGGCCGTCCATTCCGCGATCGGCCATTCTGTTGCGAAGCTTGATGTGCTCATTGCACTCGGCACTCACCCCGCAATGAGCGACGCGCAGATCAATAAGCTGCTGGGCCTCAGTGAGTCAGACCGGACCGGGCGTTATGCAGACGTCGAAATCTTCAATCACGAGTGGGATCGAGACGAAGGACTGACGCAGATTGGAGAACTGACAGTCAAGGACGTCGAAGAAATTTCTGACGGACTGCTTTCGCTCGATGTTCCCGTGAAGATCAACGCACGCATTCGAGACTACGACACGCTACTTGTCTTAGGCCCAGTCTTTCCGCACGAAGTCGTAGGTTTCTCTGGCGGAAATAAATACTTTTTTCCCGGTATCTCCGGTCCGGAACTTCTGAACTTCTTTCATTGGCTCGGCGCGCTCATCACCAATGTCGGAATTATCGGGGTCAAAGACACGCCCGTAAGACGAGTCGTCAATCGCGCCGCGAAGATGATCCCCTGCGAGCGGCGCTGCCTCGCCTTTGTCGTGAACTCGAAAGCAGAGATCTACGACCTTTATTACGGCACTCCGGAAGCGGCATGGGAATCAGCAGCGAACCTCTCTTCGACTCTCCATATTGAACGCGTCGAAAAGCCGTTTCACACCGTGCTATCATGTGCTCCGCTCATGTACGACGAACTCTGGGTCGCCGGCAAATGCATGTATAAGCTAGAGCCAGTTGTTGCCGATGGCGGAGAACTCATCATTTATGCTCCGCACATGCATGAGATCTCAATCACGCACGGTAAATTGATCCGCGAAGTCGGCTACCACTGCCGCGACTATTTCACGAAGCAATGGGATCGTTTCAAGCACTATCCGTGGGGGGTGCTCGCACATTCCACACACGTTCGCGGCGGCGGCAAATTTGAAAATGGTATCGAGTTCCCGCGCGTCAAAGTGACACTGGCATCTGGGATTCCCGAAGAAGTATGCCGCTCGATCAATCTCGGCTATCGAGATCCAGCAACGATCGACATCGAAGCATTTGCCAATCGCGAAAACGAAGGCGTCCTTCTCGTACGCAAAGCCGGCGAGCAGCTCTATCGACTAACAAGCGATCGCAGCTAGTACGTGATCAAGTCTTGAATTTCGGGTAACTACACACGCGCCAGAGCGTGGGGAATTCCGGCTGAAGTCTGCACTTCCCCACCTTCTGGTGAAGGTGGCTACGCCCCGAATTCTTAGTCTTGAAGATACGTTAGTTCGTGATCGTGCTAGTGATATCAGGCGCGCACCTAACGGAAATCGCCGGCAAGAACTGGCTCGTGCTCTCAGTCTGAACTGTGAGCACGAACCGAGCCCTGTATCAAATCCACTTCGGCGATCGTGCTATGCGGGTATCAAGCCCGTCGTTTCAGGGTATCCGGCCATCAGATTGAAGTTTTGGACGGCGACTCCTGACGCGCCTTTGATGAGATTGTCTAAGACGGCAACGATCGTGAGCACGCCCTTTGTCCGTCGGACAGTCATATGCACATAGTTCGTACCAGAGACATCCTTTGTCGTCGGTAGATGATCAACGACATGCACGAACGGTTTTCCGGCATAGAATTCCCGCATGACTCCCAGTAGCTCTGCGTCTGATTGGTTTCCCGTCGGACGGGCGTAGATCGTTGCCAAAATGCCGCGATCCATCGGAACGAGGTGCGGGGTAAATACAACGTCGACAGTCTGGCCCGACACATCAGAAAGTACCTGCTCGATCTCAGGCTGATGTCGATGCTTACCGACACCATAAGCCGAGATGCTCTCATTGACTTCGCAGTAAAGCATGTTTTGCTTTGCTGCTCGCCCTGCCCCTGATGTGCCGCTTTTTGCATCGATAATAATCCCTGCAGGCTCGACCAACTTGTGCTTGAGAAGCGGCGCCAGTGCGAGAATTGACGTGCTCGTGTAGCAACCGGGATTCGCAACAAGAACCTGAGAGGGAATGGCGTCTCCGTAGAGTTCCGGCAGACCATACACCGTCTTTCCGAGACGAGCCGGGTCGCTGTGCTCAATGCTGTACCATTTTTGATACACAGCGGGATCATGCAGTCGATAGTCCGCACTGAGATCAACAACTCTCAGGCCTGCATCGAGCAATTGAGGAATTACCGAAGTGCTCGCGCCATGCGGAAGACAGCAGAATGCAAAGTCGGCACGCTCTGCAAGCTGACTCGGTGATAATTCCTCGCACCGAATGTCGAGCCGCCCCGTTAATGACGGATGAATTGTAGAAATTGGAGGTGAACCATCTTGCCGCGTTGTCGCAGCGGTGATTTGAACCTGCGGGTTCCGCAACAGAAGTCGAATGGCCTCAAGAGCTGTGTATCCAGTGGCTCCAAGAATTGCGACGCGTGTCATGAAAGAGTCTCACGAACAAGTACGAGGGTTTGATTAGGCCCGTAGACGGGCAGAAAGAAGAGACACACGGTGATAATAACCATTCGAAGATCGAGTGGTAGCGGGCCTCACTTGAGAGTTTGACCGTCGCAGCACAACTGATCGATCCTCATTCCCTCGTTCGCGGGATCGTGCTTCAAGTTGGACTCGCTAAGCTCTTAGGTATGCTGCGGGCTGCGGTATCGCCGATGGACGGAAATTGCCAATTCCCTGCAATCAAGGAACACTGAATGACCCAATCGAGATATGCAACCGCTCGTGCCGCCAGTCGGAGACTTACACTCGCGATCGCATTTGTCGCCGGAATTGGTAGTGCTGGATGCGACAAAGTCGAGTCGCTCGTTGACGACGCCAAGAAGGATATGGGAGTCGCACCACCCGCACAGGTTGCGGAAACACCGGCCTCGCCAACAGCACCCGCAACTCCAGTCGCTCCCGTTCAGCCAATTGGCCCAACGCCCGAAGCGCTCCTGGCTGATCTCAATGGCCGCACATCCCTTCTGATTGACGACGCAATCCTCACCGCTGTCGCGAATGTCCCAGATGTCGCTCAGCAAGTGACTTCGCTCAATCTCACTTCCAATCAAGCTGTGACCAACGTTGGGCTGAACGCCGTAGGGAAATTCACCAATCTCAAAAGGCTGCAAATCAGCGGCTTGATCAAGATTGAATCCAAAGAATTCGGGTTCCTCGCCGGACTGAAATCACTGACGGAGCTTGAAGGCAACTCGACGAAAATTGGCGATGATGCACTACCACTCATCGCAAGCCTTCCAGAACTCCGAAAGCTTTCGCTCGCTCAAACTCAACTTCAAGGCGCTGCAGTCTCTCAGTTACAGGCTCTCAAGCTGCTTGAGGAACTTATTCTCGATAATACCGGAACCGATGACGGCGGACTCCGTGCTCTAGGAGCACTGCCGTTGCGAAGCCTTTCAGTCAAACGCGCTCGTATTACGGGCGTCGGAGTTGCGGCACTAGGAGATCACCCAACACTCGAAATACTTGATGTCTCCGAGAATACAATTGCTGGCGCCGCTCTTGCGAAAGCGAAGTTTCCCGCATTGCGAGTGCTGTCGGCGAATAATACTCAGTTCGGAAATGATGGAGTGGCTATCGCTCGACGGTTTCCAAATCTTGAGGAACTGCGTATCCGCAATTCAGGAGCCATTTTCGATGACACGAAACGCTGGGATCTACGCACTGATTTTAAGCCGTATCCGAAGTTGCGTATTCTTGACGTCGGCAAGAATCAACTGAGTGATATCGGGCTCAGCAAGCTCATCGTTGGGGCGCGGCACCTTGAAGAGCTTTATCTCACCGAACTTCCAAGTATCACCGATCGTGGCCTTGAAGAGATTCTCAAGTGCAAAGGGCTCAAACTTCTCGATCTCTCGTACACCAATGTGACGTTAGCAAGGATCGAACTGCTTAAGAAGAAAATGCCCGAGCTTATCATTGTTATGGGGGCGCATAAATATTGATAAAAGCGAGCGAGGCTCTCGGGAAGTATTGCCCCCTTTGTTGGGGAATGGCTGCTCGAATCTCCGCCTACGATGGCACGCTCCTTCAGGATCTCGCCGGTCTCGCTATGGGCAACTCAGTCGCGCGAGAAAATGCGGACCGCTTCGGATGGAAATGCGGGGGCTTACGGGATTTGCCCGGCAAACTTGATTGATCGGCTCTTGCCCATGCGGGCTCCGGTTGACACTATCCGCCCCGATTTTCGATGTCCGGCGGAGGCGTGATCCGCCAAAGGTTGTCTTGTTCCGAACATAGTCCGCAGCGCCAGCGAGAGTTAGTCCCTCAAACTGCCGTCGTCTCGCCACTCGCCGAACGACTGATTGGTCGTCATCTCCGCGCGTGACGGTATCCGGGAAGGCTTGCTCGCGCTGCGGACTCTCCGACGAACGAGGCCATCTGAGAGAGTTTGAAGTTGAATCAACTCTCGAATCAGTCCGACTCTCCGCCATTGGCGATGCGCTGATTGCGGACCGAAGCTGACGGAAGGCCGTCCTCAGTTTCGTGCGCGAAGATGGGTTTCCTCGATATGTCCGAAGTGTTTTTGACTCGGCAGTCCGAGTTTGATTTGCTGTGCGATGAAATTCTGGCGGCGGGGATTGTTGCATTTGATACCGAGTTTATTTCCGAGAACTCGTACCGCCCGAAATTGTGTCTTGTGCAACTTGCGACTCCTCAGCGAGCAGTAGCAGTCGACCCGTTTGTTGTCGACCTCACTCGTTGGTGGGAGATCATGATCGACGATGTCACAACGATCGTCGTGCATTCTGCGAAAGAAGAAGTTCGCTTCTGCCTGACAGCCTGCGGAAAGCGACCTCGGAAACTATTCGATGTGCAAATTGCGGAAGGTCTTCGTAGTAGTAGTTACCCGCTGAGTTACGAGCGACTGATATCACGGGTCCTCGGTCATAGTGTGATCTCGACGGAGACACGGACCGATTGGCAACGCCGTCCGCTGACTCAGAAGCAAGTTGACTATGCCCTCGATGACGTGCGACATCTCATTGAATGCTGGAGCGTGCAGAGTCAGTGGCTTGAGTCTCACGGTCGACTGCATTGGGCAATTGAAGAATTCGAGCAGGTCATCACTGATATGGAAGCGGAACGCAGTGAAGACTCATGGATGCGCCTCTCCGGAATTCGCCGATTGAACGCGCGGCAATTGTGTGTGGCGCGAGAACTCTACCGTTGGCGCGATAACGATGCGGCAGCCAGAAATCAGCCGATCCGGCGAGTACTCAAGGACGACGTGCTCATCGACCTCGCGCGACGGCAACCGCAGACTGAGGACGAATTGCTGAATTCTCGCGACATGAATCGGACGGGACTCCGACGTTACGCCTCTGAGATCGTCGAGACGATCCGCAAGGCGATCGCCATGCCCAAGAGTCAGTTGCCGAAACCGTTCGAGTATCAAGATACCAGTCACGACGAACCCGTCGTCGGTAAAGTGCTCGCAATGGCGCTCGCGAATCGTTGTGTCGAACTCGATATCTCTCACAGCCTCGTCGGGTCGAGTAACGACATCAAGAATCTCGTGCGCTGGTACTGGGCCAACTGCCCCGAGGACCAAAGACCGAAATTAATGAGTAGCTGGCGCGCCGAGGTTTGCGGGGATCTGCTGAAGAAAGTGATGGACGGCAAAGTGAGCCTGCGAATTGCCGACCCCCAATCAGAGCACCCGCTGGTATTTGAACCGCATGCGGAAGTATCAGCGGATTAGTTCTTCAATCTAAGCGCGATGCTGCGGCCCGTACGATTTGGAGATCGAAACCCTCGGTCAACTCCGTTATTTTTGCTGCACCCTCTGCGACGATGGGAAGATTAAGATCAAGAGGGGCGGGATGCGATTTTGCCCGTTGATTTGATCGCATGCCCGTGCGGGGGCGTAATTATCAATTCCGATCAAGTGCTGTTCGCCAATCAGACTGATGCGACGGCGAAGAAAGTCCTGCAACAACCGGACGGCAAGTTACTGGTCGTCGGAACGAGCTTCTCAGCGACAGCGCCTTATCGCCGAATGACCGTCGCGCGGCTGAATCCTGACGGTAATTTTGATTCCACATTCGGCACCAACGGCGTTTTCACGGGGAATTCTTCGTCGAATTCGAACGGGCAGATCGTGACGACGGCTGCGCTGCAGAGTGACGGTTCGATCGTCGTCGGGGGATACGAGTATGCGGTTACGACAACAAAGCTCGGACTGATTCGACTGCTCCCGAATGGCACGTTCGATTCGAGCTTTGATGGCGACGGCAAGAAGCAGTTTCAGCCGCCGCCGCTGCCGGACACTCCCTTCACGACTCCTGAAGCCGCGGTTGAGGACGTCGTTATTCAGCCGAATGGCAAGCTGCTCGTCACAACGACGGGGGCGATTGATTCCTCGTATCCCGATTGGCTGCCGCTCGATGTCAGCATTGAACGCGACTTGCATGTCGCGCGACTGAATGCCGACGGCAGCAGCGACTCGAGCTTTGATGCGGACGGATGGGTGCAAGTCCCCGAATTCGGCGGCTCATTTCGAGCCGGAGCAGCCCGCGCGGCAACGCTGCGACCTGACGGAAAGTTTGTGATTGCCGGAGCCGGATATCGCGAACTGATCGTCACTCAGTTCAACGGCAATGGCAGCCCGGATGCGACGTTCGGGACAGCTAACGCTCAGCAAGAGGTAGCGATGACGTTGCCGAGCATTGATGACGGCTTTGCGGTCGCCGTTCAGCCCGACGGTCGCATCGTCATTGCCGGCGCAACGGATGCGCGCGATGTCACCAGTCTCTATGACGACCAGAAAACGAACTCTCTGCTGCTGCGGTATGACGGCGCGGGAACGATCGACACGTCGCTTGATGGCGAGCGAGAATTGAACGAGCAGGCCAATGGGCGACTGGTGATCGATAGCGGCTATCCCCTTCGTTCCCTTGAGGACCTTCGGGACGTCGCGATTCGACCGAATGGCGAGATGCTGTTGGCCGGGCGTCACTCGAACTCAATGACGCGAAGTGCATTCGATCGGCACGGCGAACTCATCGCACAAGAGTTGTTCGGCGGTTCGGAGGGCAGCGCGAATGCGGTTGCTATTCGTCCTGATGGCACGGCGGTTTTTGTCGGTACAGTGGACAACACCATGACGGCGGTCGCGGCTCCCGTGCCGAATCTGACTCCGGCTGTTGTGCTCGCAGATTCCGGGACCGGCGCGTTTGAGGATGTCGCCGTGCAAGCCGACGGAAAGGTCGTCGTCGGCGGATGGGCGACTGTCGGAAATGTGACACAGCCGATCGTTACGCGATTTCATCCGAACGGTTCTCGCGACTCGACCTTTGCAACAGCGGGAACGGCGTCGCTCGACTGGGGCGGCACGAACGATCGAGCGATGAGCGTCGCGTTGCAGGCTGACGGCAAGATTCTCGTCGGCGGCTTTTCATCGAACGGCGGGACATCGACCTTCGCGGTGACGCGGCTCAATGTTGATGGCAGCCTCGACTCGACATTCGACGGCGACGGTCTCGTGACCACTTCATTCGGTGCGGTACCGGCAGCGGGCAAAGCGCTCGCACTGCAACCCGACGGAAAGATTGTGCTCGTCGGCGATGATGTCGGAGTGCTGCGAGTCGTCCGCTACTTGCCGTATGGGTCACTCGATCCGACGTTTGATGGCGACGGCATCGTCTCGACGGACGCATCGCCGAACTCACTCAATGAAATCGCGCAGGATGTCGTTCTGCTGCCCGATGGTTCGATGCTCGTGACAGGCTCCGTGAAGCAAGCGGACGGACGAAGCGACGTAGTGATCGTGAAGTATCGGGGAGATGCGGCGCTAACTGCGCCGTCGGTTCTCGGGATCTCGAACGACACCGGTCGCAACGATCGCGACGGTGTGACGAACGACCAAACGCTGACGATCTACGGAGTCGGGGTCGCGAGCAGCACGGTCTCTGTCTTCCGTAATGGGACGTTGCTCGGAACGACGATCGCCAATGGCAGCGGACAATGGAGCTACGACAACTCGGCAGAAACGCTGCCGCACGGAAGCTATGTCTTCACGGTTCAAGCAACGCTCGGTGCATTCACGAGCGACGTTTCATTCGGCTTCACGGTGACGATTGACGATTGACGTTGTCGCACCGGGACCGAACGCAAGCACGCTGCAGCTTTATCGCGACACCGGCACGGCGAGCGATTTCATCACGACCGTGCCGGAACAGTACGTCGGCATCACTGAAGTCGGAGCGACCGTTTCGCTGCGAGTCGATAACGGTGCCTTCGTCGCACCGGATGCGGTCGCGCATAGCACGTCGTCCCGTTATGGCGCGGTGCCCGGCGGATGGTTCGCGGATACGTTCGAGAGCAGCTTTCAACGGATCCCATTCGGACCGCATCAAGTGCAGGTGCGGGCGACGGATCTCGCCGGGAACGTCGGGCAATGGTCGGCTCCGCGAGAGATCGTCAGCACAAACAGCAACCCGCCGTCGATGACGATCGCGAGTGTCGGAACGATTACAGAGAACTCGTCCGCAGCACCGTTCACCGTCACGCTGACCGAGACGTATTACTCGCCGATCGTGCCCGTCCAATTCACTTCGACCGGAACTGCAACTGCGGAAGCCGACTTTGATCCGCGTCCCGTCTCGTATCCGCTCGACGCAGTGACGGTGCCGTTGAATCTGCTGCGCGACGACACCGTCTACGAACCGGATGAGACGCTGACGTTGACGCTTCAGCGGCCTGCACCGGGAGCGCAGCCCGCGACCGTCACGATTCTCGAAAACGACCCGCCGACATTGTCGGGCCTCGTTGATCGAACGAGCGAGGCATCGCAAACACTCGCAGTGGCGTTTGCTGTCGGGAACTTTGCTCCGGGAGTGAACGTGCCGGTCTCGGCGACGAGTTCGAATCAAGCACTCGTTGCGAATGGAGCGATCAGCCTCAGCGGTTCGGGTGCGAATCGCATGCTGTCGTTCACTCCGTCAGCGGGAGTGACTGGTGCAACCACGATTACAGTCGTTGCGGGGCACGGACTGGCGACGGTGACTCGCAGTTTCGTGCTGACAGTTGTTGTCGCGGGACTCGCACCGACAGTGAGCGGGCTCAGCGATGTGACGATCCTCGAAGACGCCGCTTCGACCTCAATGAGTTTCACGATTGGTGACGACGTCACTTCGGCAACGGCACTGACGGTGACTGCGACGACGTTGAATCAATCTCTGCTGCCGGATGCGGCACTGTCGTTGAGCGGCACGGGAGCGAGTCGCACTTTAACCGTCACTCCGCCGCTGAATCTCTTCGCGAGCGTGCCCATCAATGTCGCCGTGACTGATGAAGTGGGGCTGACGACGGTGACATCGTTCTTGCTGTCGTTTCAGCCCGTTGATGACGCACCGGTCAATCTCGTGCCGACGTCGGTCACTACGAATGAGGATGTGCCCGTTGTTTTCTCGAAAGCGAATGGCAATGCGATTCGCGTCAGCGACGAACCGGCAAGCGGTCTGCGCGTCACGATCACTTCAAACGGCGGCAATCTGACCGTCCCGGCAAACGGCGGGTTGCAGCCTTCATCGCTGAGCACGACTTACCGGAAGACGGTCGTCAGCTATGTCGGATCAGCAAGCGCCATCAACGCCGCGCTTGATGGACTGCGCTTCGTCACCGATCACGACTATCTCGGTGCGGCTTCAGTGGCGATCGAAACGAGCGACGTCGGAGTGTCGAACTTCGGCTATGCGAGCGGAGTTAGTGCATTCTCGTCTGAGCCGTTTGCGGGCGCGTCGAATCGATTGGTCGGTCCGCCCGACAATCAAAGTTGGCTGCCGAGTTCACTCGGTACGCAATTTGTAATGGTCGGGTTTGCCGAGTCGCTCTTTGCCGATGGAGCAATCATTACAAAGGAGAATTCTTCTTCCACTTACATTCAAACGATCGAAGCAATCGACGAGAACTCCGTCGCGCATCTTGTTTGGAGCGGCACCGACACCGCCGGCGCGACAGTGACATACAACTGGCCGCGCACGAGCTATCTCGTGAAAGAGCTAAAGGTCTCGCTCAATCGCACTTCAACCGGCAGCGAGTCGATTGATGCCATTCGGTTGCAGGGAGTGCGTCCCGACTTCGGCCCGCTTGTCGATACGGACTCGATCACGATCAACATCAATCCGGTTGAAGACGTTCCGTACTTTCAGTCGTCTCCGATTTCGCTGCCGAAGAATGCCGTCGCCTATCAGAGCATCATCAACATCACTGATGCAGAGACTGCCGTTGCGAACCTCACGATTTCGTATGCCGTTGATAACTCGACGCTCTTCTTGCCGAGCGGCGTTGTCGTTGAGATCGACCCTTCAAACACGAGTCGTTTCCGCATCTTGCTGACACCGCAGACTGATCGTTCCGGGAATGCGAACTTGCTGATCTCGGCAACGGACGAAGCCAATAACACTGTCCGTCATGTCGTTCCGATTACAGTCGTCGGCGGACAGAATGCGCCGGTCATCGGGGCTGCTTCGACGTTGACGCTGCTTGAGAACACTTCGATCGAGATTCCTGTCAGCGACATCGAGACGCCGGGCAATCAATTGGTCGTCGTCACATCGGCGAGCAACACAACGCTCTTTCCGGCAAACAGTTTGACGGTTGTCGACGGTCCGAATGGCCGAGCAGTGAGAATCACTCCTCAAGCAAATTTATGGGGAGCAAGCACTGTCACGATCCGCGTTGACGACGCAGACGGAGCATCGGCGATCAAGACGATCGCGGTGACGGTCACTCCGAGAATGGACTTCGGGGATGCTCCCGATACCGACTCGACGACCTCGAAAGGCGATTATCAAACGACGCTCGCGAATGATGGCCCGCGTCATCATGTCGGCGGTCCGCGATTGGGGGCGCTCGTCGATTTCGAAGCAGGCCCGACGTTGATCGTTGAAGGCTCGATCAATCGAACGGGTAGCTACGGTGACAACGTTGACGGTCCCGATGAAGACGGCGTCTTCTTCAATGCGTTGCTGCGTACTTCGCCGGGTAACCCGATGCCGGATTCGGTCATTGTGAATGCTTCACAAGTCGCGCAGCTCGATGCATGGCTCGACTTCAATCAAGACGGCGACTTCGCCGACGCGGGCGAGCAGATCGCTGCGAACGCGGCGGTCTCAAGCGGTGACAACGCGATCGCGTTTAGCGTCCCGGCGGGTGCGCCGAGCGGTAAGACGTTCGCTCGCTTTCGCATCAGCACTGCGGGCGGATTGGCGCCGACTGGCTTTGCGGATGACGGCGAAGTCGAAGACGTCGCCGTTGTGATCAGCACGATCGAGGCGCTCTCGCTCATCGAGACTTCGATCCTCAGTCATCAGATTCCGGGAAGCACGCTCCGCACGAGCAACGATCCGTCGTTCTATGAAGAACGAACCGGAGTCCCGCATTTCATTCTCGATCCGTACTTCTCCAGTTTGGCCGTGCGCGCGATGTTGGCGGCGCCATCATTGAGCAGCACGAATCGTTTTGAACTGACGACCGAGCATCTCAATTTTTGGCTCTCACGCATGCTGCCTGATGGCACGATCCCGCGAGTCGTTGCTGACAACTCGGGCTCGCCGGTCGCGATCGCAGTGCTTGCGAGCGACGGCACGATCTATCCGCCGACACTGTGAGCGGATGCCGATGATTCTGCATGGGCCGTGCTGTTGTCAGTCGCTGCCGAGTACCGCGCGAATGGCGGCGCGATGTCGTTGCTGACAACGCATCGCACAAAGCTCGAACAAATGGCCGATAGTCTGATTGGACTCATTCAAAGCAACGGCCTCACCAATACGTTTCTCGTCGGTAGCGGAGTGCAGTTCCAATACACACTCGATGCCTTTGAAGTCGCGCAGGGACTGAGGCAGTTCGCGCTTCTCGAACGAGACGGATTCGGCGACCTCAGCAAAGCGGCGATCTACGCGAATGCCGCAGCGCGCGTTGAAGCCGGCATTCGACAGCAACTGCTCGATCCCGGCAGTCAGCTTTTCAAAGCCTATACCGACACCATTATCGAGCCTGCTCCGGCGCCCAATTTGGATTTGTGGTATCCGGACGTCTTAGCGCAAGCATGGCCGCTCATCACCGACTTCATTTCGGGCACATCGTCTGAGGCAGCGCATCTCGTCGATGCAATCTCGGCGAAGTGGGACGGCACTCAACATCGTGATTGGACGACGCGCAGCGATGCCGGATGGCTTGCATGGGCCGCGCTGCGAAAGGGCGACAAGAGTCGTAACGAGTCCTCATTGCAGCACATGCTGCATAGCGCTCTGCAGAACGGGAAAGCGACGCCGGCAAGCGGTTCATCATTCGACGGGGTAGCGGCGACCTCGACCGTTGCAGACTTCGGCTTCCTCTTGAACGCGCTGCTGCCGGCAACGAATCCCGATGTCGTCGTTGCTCGCAGCGATGTCTCGACCGACATCGACGTGCGCGCGAACGATTTCAGTTTGACGACCGACAGCGCTGATCTCGTCGTGACGATTGTTGTGCCGCCGAGTTCCGGCTCTGCGTCAATCGTGAACGGGCAAGTTCGGTATGTGCCCGATGCCGGGTTTATGGGCGACGACTCGCTCTTCTATCTCGTGCAAGCGGCTGACGGCGGATCGCGCGTCGGGCAAGTATCGGTGCATGTCGCGCAAGTGCCGCAACTCTCCGGCACAGTCGATGTGAGCAACATTGAGGGGACGACTTCCGCACTCTTCCCCAATGTGACGATTGGCGGAGTAGATGCGGCAACGTTTGCGACTGCTGAAGTCACGCTCGCGTCGTTCGTTGCGGGAGAAGATCAACTCGACTTCGTCAGCAGTCCCGCAACGGGCAATATCGCAATCGTCAGTAATAGCGGCGGAGTGCTGCGACTCAGTTCGCTCGGTGCGACAGCAACGAGAACTCAATGGCAAGCCGCGCTGCGAGCAGTGACCTATCGAACGCTGAGCGACACTCCGTCATCGTCGCCCCGCACTGTCTCATTGCGGTTGAGCAACGAAGCCTTCGAGAGCGATCCGCTGACAACGTCGCTCAGCATCGTGCCCGTTGATGATGCGCCGACGATGGCCGTCATCAGCAATCAATCAACTGACGAAGACGTTGCTCTCGGCGTTGCGATCACAGTGGGCGATGTCGACTCGTCATTGAGCAGTGTGACGGTCTCGGCAAGCTCGTCGGATACGACGCTCGTCCCGAACGGAAATCTTGTGCTGACCGGCAGCGGAGCGAGCCGCCTGCTGACGATCACTCCCGCCGCGAATCGTTCGGGCACGACATTGATCACAGTAACCGCGAACGACGGCACATCGAGCTTCAGTCGTTCGTTCATGCTGACCGTCAACCCGATCAACGACGTGCCGAGCATCAGCAATGTCGGCGATCAAACGACTGACGAAGACGTCGCAACCTCAGCGATTAACTTCGCCGTCGACGACATCGAGACGAGCGCCGGCACGCTCACCGTTTCTGCGACGTCATCCGATCCGACACTCGTACCGAACGGCGCGATTGCGTTCGGCGGCAGCGGAGCCAATCGCAGTGTAATCGTTACTCCAGCAGCCAATCGCTCCGGTTCCGCGACGATCACTCTGACGGTCAGCGACGGAACGTCGACGACGAGCGACTCGTTCGTGCTGACTGTTGCGGCGGTGAATGACGCGCCGACAGTGAGTCTCATCGCGGATCAAAGCACGGATGAAGACGTCGCAACGGAAGCGATCGCGTTTGTGATTGATGACGTTGAATCGCTTGCGACTGATCTCGTCGTGTCAGCGACGTCGTCGAATCAAACGCTTGTGCCGAATGGCAATGTTGTCCTCAGCGGCGCGGGAGCGAATCGCTCATTGAGGATCACTCCGACCGCAGAGCAGTCCTGCACATCAACGATCACAGTGACGATCAGCGACGGCGGTCAGACAGCAAGCATTTCGTTTACGGTGACCGTCAACGGCATCAACGACTCGCCGACGATCAGCGACATCACTTCGCAGACGATTCACGAAGACGATGCGACGAGCCTTTTGCAGTTCACTGTCGGCGATACTGAGACCGCTGCGTCGAATCTGAATGTCACGGCGGCACTGACTCCGACACGATGTACGGCGACGCGGGCGACGACTCGCTCGATGGCGGTGACGGTGACGATCAAATGCGCGGAGCATGGGGCACTGACGAGATCGACGGCGGACTCGGCAACGACCGCATCTTTGAGGAAGCCGATACGAACTTCGTGCTCATCGGCATGCAGTTAAGTTCTGCGGTGCTCGGCATCGAGAACGGTCGCAACGTCGAGCGCTTCAACATTGTCGGCGGCGCGGGGCCGAACTTGATCGACGCGCGGCGCGGGGGAGTCAAAGTGCTGCTGAGCGGCCTTGATGGCAACGACACTCTCTACGGCACGCGCTTCGTCGACAACATCTTCGGCGGCCCCGGTGACGACGTGCTGAGTGGCGGTCAAAGCAACGACATTCTCGACGGTGAAAGCGGCTTTGACTCCTTCTACGAGCACATCAATCCCGATGTGACGATCACCGGGCAGCGCATCGTCTCGATCGTTTCGGGCGACGAAACGCCGCTCAACATCGAGCGAATCGCGATCATCGGCGGTGACGGACATAACCGCTTCGACGCGCGGCAATCGAGTCTGCCGGTCATCTTGCTGGGGGGTAATGGAAACGACACGTTGCTCGGATCTGCGTTACGAGACGTGCTGATCGGCGGCTCGCGCACGGTCACACCGATGACAGGAGACGGCAGCGACGTCATCGACGGAGGCGGCGAAGCCGATCAGATCTCGCTCGACCCCGCCGACTCGCGCACGCCGGATGCCGCCGACCAATTGCTAAGCGACATCTTCTCGCAGCTTCCGAATTGGCTCGATCAAACATGAGTCGCAAAGCGACGCAGTCGTAGCATGGGCTTCTAGCCCGTGCTCTAACGCGGGCGGTCTGAATCGTTTAGCCGCGAGTCTCTAACGAGCGCGCGCAAGCCGCCGATGGATCGACACCGGCGGTTCGAATCGCTGCGAGGATCGAGAAAAGTTCCTCACCGGGTGCCGGCACAATGAGTGAGGAACACTGGTACGACGGACTTGTAGTCCGTCGAACGT
>CAZNMS010000021.1:0-19487 GCA_964573505.1 uncultured Planctomycetaceae bacterium
GACTGGCGACAGCTTCACGGTTGGTGAAGATGCGACGCTCCTGAATGATGCATTGGGCGGAGTGCTCGCGAACGACAATGACTCCAGCGACTCGCCGGCCAACAAGCTGTCCGCAGTACTCGTGAGCGGAACTGCTCACGGTTCGCTGACGCTGAATCCCGACGGCAGCATCACGTATGTGCCAAACGCCAACTTCAACGGCACTGACGGCTTCAGCTATCAGATCGTCGACAACGGTGGGACGGACAATGGCGGCGACGCCACAGGCAACGTCGTCAATGTCACAATCACGGTCACTGCCGCGAACGACGCTCCGGTCACGGGCAATCGAGCCCCGACGCTCAATGAAGACAATGTCTTCGTCGGAGCGATCCCCGGCACCGACATCGACGGCGACGCTTTGACCTTCACCCTCAACAGCAAGGCCAGCAACGGCACCGTCTCAGTCAATGCGTCAACCGGCGCTTACTCCTACACACCGAACGCGAACTTCAACGGTAGCGACAGCTTCACCGTTGACGTCACCGACGGAACCGACACGGTGACCTCAACGATCAACGTCACCGTTCGCTCGGTGAACGATGAGCCGGTCGCGGTCGCCGACACTTACACCGTCGCCGAAGATGGCTCGCTCACAACGACGGCTGCCAATGGCGTGCTGTTCAACGACAGCGACCCGAACGACACGATCGACACAGACACCACAACGGCAGTCCTCGTCAGTGGCACTGCTCACGGTTCGCTGACCTTCAACACCGACGGTACTTTTACTTACATACCGAATGCCAATTTCACCGGCACTGACGGCTTCAGCTATCAGATCGTCGACAACGGCGGGACGGACAATGACGGTGATGCCACAGGCAACGTCGTCAACGTCTCGATCACAGTGACCGCCGCCAACGACTCGCCGGTCACAGGCAATGTCGCAGTGACGACCAACGAAGACGCACCGGTTAATGGTCGAGTCACGGCATCCGATATCGACGGTGACGCTCTCGGCTACACCGCCGGCGCCGCCTCAAACGGCAATGTGATGATCAACGCGGCAACGGGTGAGTTCACCTACATCCCGAACGCCAACTTCCACGGAACGGACACCTTCACGGTCGACGTCACTGACGGAGTCGACACGGTGCAGTCCGTCGTGACGATCACCGTGCAATCCGTGAATGACGCGCCGCGAGCGGTCAAAGACACCTACACCGTTGATGAAGACGGTTCGCTCACGACAACGATCGCTGACGGAGTTCTCCTCAACGACGTCGATACTCGCGACGCCGGTGACGGACACGTCCTCTCGGCTTCACTCGTCAGCAGCCCGGCTCACGGCAGCCTGACACTCAATAGCGACGGTACTTTTACCTACACTCCGAACGCCAACTTCAACGGCGTCGACAGCTTCAGCTATCAGGTCAGTGATGATGGCGGCGCAGCGAACGGCGGCGACGACAGCGGCAACGTTGTCAACGTCCGCATCACAGTGACCGCCAGCAACGATGCTCCGGTGACGTCGAACCAAACCATCGAACTGCTCGAAGACGGCGTCTTTGTCGGTCAGATCTCCGGCGGCGATGTCGACGGCGACACGCTGACCTTCACCAGCAACAACGATGCGGCTCACGGCACTGTTTCGATCAACTCAGCAACGGGGCGCTTCATCTACTCACCGACAGCGGACTACACCGGCGGAGACACCTTCACCGTCTCCGTCAGCGACGGCACAACATCAGTCACTTCAACAGTGACGGTCGTTGTCCGCCCAGTCGGCGATGCACCGTTCGCAGTCGCTGATACCTACTCGGTCGCTGAAGATGGCACGCTCACGACGACTCTCGCCAATGGCGTCCTCTTCAATGACAGCGACCCGGCCGACACTCACACGCTGAGTGCGAATCTCGCAAGTAGTCCGGCTCACGGCATGGTGTCGCTCAACCTAGACGGCACCTTTACCTACACGCCGAACGCCAACTTCAACGGCACGGACAGCTTCAGCTATCAGATCAGTGACGATGGCGGCACAGCCAACGGCGGCACCGTTACCGGCAACACTGTCACCGTCTCGATCACGGTCACAGCCAGCAACGACGCTCCGACAACCTCTGACACGGCTTCAGCAACGAACGAAGACAACGTCGCGATCGGGCTCGTCCGAGCGAACGATGTCGACGGCAGCCTGCTGACCTACAGCGTCACCGGCAACGCGACGAACGGCAGCGTCACACTCAACCCAGCAACCGGCGAGTTCGTCTACACGCCAAACAACAACTTCCATGGCGCCGATGCCTTCACTGTTACGGTTAGCGACGGAGTTGCGACTGCCGCATCGCTCGTCTCGATCACCGTGCGACCAGTCAACGACGAGCCAGTTGCAACCGCCGACGCTTACTCGGTCGTTGAAGACGGCGTGCTCACAGCGAACGGCGTCGGTGCCAATCCGCTGAGCGTGCTTGCCAATGACAACGACCCGAACGATGCAACCGACGGGCACTCACTCACCGCAGTGCTAATCAGCGGACCGGCTCACGGAACCTTCAGCTTCAACGCGAACGGCACCTTCACTTACGCACCGAACGCCGACTATCACGGCGTTGACAGCTTCAGCTATCAGCTTGTCGATAACGGCGGCACGACCAATGGTGGCGACGCGACCGGCAACGTTGTTCGAGTCACCCTCAACGTGCTCTCGCAAGAAGACGCACCGACCGCAGAGAACGTGTTGTTGACCGCTCTCGAAGACCTGCCAGTCAACGGGACGATCATTGCGACAGATGCCGATGCCGACGTCCTCGGCTACTCGGTCGGAAAGGCTCCTGCCAACGGTGCTGTGTTCGTGGATCCGAATACCGGAGTCTTCACCTACACACCGGCTCTCAACTTCAACGGCAACGACACCTTCCAAATCGCCGTGACCGACGGCGTCTCGACGTTCAACTCGACGGTGACAGTCGTCGTGCGATCGGTGAATGACGCTCCGGTCGCAATCGCTGACGACTACGCAGTCACCGAAGACGGCGTCTTGCATCTCGACGCAGCTCAAGGCGTTTTGGCGAACGACAACGACGCGTTCGATTTGCCAGCAGCGAACGCGATGTTGGCGCGACTCGTGAACGGTCCGGCTCACGGCACCTTGACCTTCAATTCGTCCGGCGGATTCACCTACACGCCATTCGCGAACTACTCCGGTGCTGACAGCTTCAGCTACGAAGTTCGTGACGACGGCGGAACGCTCCGAGGCGGCCAGAACATCGGCAACACCGCGATCGTTCGCCTCACGGTGAATGGAGTGAATGACGGTCCGGCAACTTCCGACATCTCGCTGACGACTGCGGAAGGCACACCGGTCAACGGAGTCGTGCTGGCCACTGATGCCGACGGAGATGCCATCACCTACTCGCTCGGCGTGACACCACCGGCGAACGGCAAGGCTTCAGTCAATGCCGCAACGGGTAACTTCACCTACATCCCGAACGCGCTCTTCAAGGGCACCGACAGCTTCAACATCGTCGTCACCGATGCGAACGGCAGTCGGACCGCTTCGATGATCACGATCAACGTGCTCGACGTGAACGACGCGCCGGTCGCAACCTCTGACAGCTACACCGTCGCCGAAGACACAACGCTGACAGTCAATGCGGCCAACGGCGTACTCGCGAACGACGTCGATCCGTTCGACACAACCGCCAACACACTGCGAGCGGGCCTTGCGGCTGCTCCGGCTCACGGCGAAGTCACGCTCAACGCTGACGGCAGCTTCACCTTCACAACGCCAGAAGACTTCAACGGCTTCGAGTCGTTCAGCTATCAGGTGATCGACGACGCCGGAACACCGAGCAACACCGCTGACGACATCTATGGCAACGTCGTTGTCGTCACGATCCATGTGACCTCGGTTGATGACGAGCCCGTTGCTTACGACACCTCGCTGACGACCGTCGAAGGCACTCCGGTCAATGGATTCGTTCCGTACTCGGAATACGACGACGACTTCGTCGACTTCGCAGTCGACAGCGCTCCCACGAATGGCACCGTCTCGCTCAACCCATCAAGTGGCGAGTTTGTCTATACGCCGAACGCGGGCTTCACGGGCACGGACTCGTTCGATGTTGCGGTCACTGATGGAGTCACGACATCAGTCGGAACGATCACGATCAGCGTCATTCCTGACATCCTGATCTCGATCAACGACGGCTTCGGAAGCGAGTCCGGCGATCTCGAGTTCTACGTCTCGCTCAATCACGCAGCGGCGTCCGATGTGACCTTCACGTTCAGCACGGAAACCGGCACTGCAACCGGAGCAGACTTCACCGAGATCCTCTCGCAGACTGTCACGATCCCAGCGGGTTCGACGACTGCGACGGTCACGGTTACGGTCACTGACGACAACATCGTCGAGCACACAGAAGGGCTCGCCGCAACGATCAGCAATCCGAGCTTCATCGGCACACCGGGTTCGCTCCGAGTCACGATCGCTGACGGCTTCGCACTCGGCATCATCGAGGACGACGACTCCGCCGAAGTTTCGATCAACTCGGTCTCGCAAGCTGAAGATCTCGGCAATCAGACCTTCACACTGACCCTCTCGAATCCGGTCAGCGAAACGGTCACCGTCACGGTCACTCCGACCGACGGAACGGCAACCGCAGCCGACTCGGACTTCGTCGCGACACCCGTCGTTGTGACGTTCAATCCGGGTGAGACTTCGAAGTCGGTCGTCGTCGCAGTGACGCCTGACAATCGCTCCGAGGTCAACGAGGACTACTCGGTCGTCGTCAGCAACGTTGATGCAGATGGGCTTGATGTCTCGGCTTCAGTCACTGCCGGACAAGGCTTGATCATCGATGAAGACCCCGTCTTGCTGACGGTCCCGCCGACGGCTTCGACCAACATCATCATCAAGCGAATCGGAACTGAGCTCCACTTGATCGACGGCAACACGAACCTCGATCTGCAAGCTCCTGTAACAATTGCTGCAGTTGCCGCCATCACCATTCAAGGCCGTGACGCAGTCGCCGAAACCTTCACCGCTGACTTCAGCGGCGGAACGATTGCGATCTCGAATGGTGACGGCGTCACGATCAACGGCGGCACTGGCACCGGCGACCAGTTGCGACTCATCGGCACGACAGCAGACATCTCGAAGCACGGCTTCTTCAACAGCACAGATGGCTTCGTCGACCTGACAACCGGCGGCAATGCCGTTGACGGCGTTGACTACAACGGAATCGAACTCGTCTCCGATTCGCTCGCCGTTCCGACTCGCGAACTGTTCTTCATCGACAGTACCAACAACGTGATCTCTGTTGCCGACAACGGCATCACGGGTGACGGCATCACTCGCTTCAGCAGCAATCACAGCGTCACGCTCGAAAGCGTTTCGCCTGCCTCCGAACTCAAGCTGTTCGCAGGCGACGGCAACGACACCGTGACTCTTTCGGCGATCGACAGTGCCTTCGCTGCGGGCCTCAAGGTCTTCGGTGAGGCGGGCAACGATGCGATCGACGCGAGCGCCTTGCTCTACAGCATCTTGATCGACGGTGAAGAAGGTGATGACTCACTGACTGGCGGCGGCGGTGACGACTCGCTGATTGGTCAAGCGGGTAATGATCAGTTCGCCGCTGGAGCAGGAACAAACTCGCTCGATGGTGGCGCTGACAACGACGTCATCGTGCAGTCCGGCAACGTCAACATGACGCTGACGAACTCCTCACTGACAGGCGTCAGCACGCAGACCCTCAACTCGATTGAAGGTGCGGTGCTCACAGGCGGTGCCTCTGCCAATCGCATCGACGCTTCAGCCTTCTCGGGCTCAGTGACGATCGATGGCGGAACCGGCAACGACACGCTGCTCGGCGGCAGTGGAGCCGACCGCATCCTCGGCGGTGCCGATAACGACTCGATCAATGCCGGTGCCGGTAACGACACTGTTCTCGGCGGTGCCGGTCTCGACACCATCGAAGGCGGTGACGGCGACGACAATCTCACTGGTCAAGGCAGCAACGACACCATCAACGGCGGCACGGGCATCGACACCATCGACGGCAATGCCGGCGGTTTGACGGTGATTGATCAACTCGAAGGATCGGTGACACTGGGTAATACCGGTTACACCAGTCTGCGAGGCGACAAAGTCTCTGCAGAAGTCGTCACGAACTACAACATCACTGGCGGCAGCGGAGCTGATTCCATCAGTGGCGCCGGCTACACCGAAGGGAACATTGTCCTGAATGGTGCCGGCGGCAACGACACTTTGATTGGCGGTCTCTTCGGTGACGTCATTTCTGGTGGCGACGGCAATGACCTCATCTTGGGGGCAGGCGGTCGCGACAAGCTCGTTGGTGAAAACGGTGACGATACCGTTCGCGGTCAAGGCGGAGCGGACACGCTCAGCGGCGGCGCCGGGAACGATCGCATCGACGCGGGAACCGAAGCCAATGTCCTGCGTGAAGAAGCCGACGCCGACATCACTCTGTCAGGACCGACAACGGGCCCCGCACTGACCGGAGTCGGCACTGACACATTGGTCGGCACGTTTGCCGGAGCGATCCTGATTGGCGGTGCTTCTGACAACACGATCAACGCTTCGGCTTACAACGGCAGCGTCACGATCCTTGGCGGCGGAGGAAACGACACGCTCACCGGCGGTTCGAGCAGCGACGTCATCGACGGCGGTGAAGGCGACGACAGCCTCACTGGCAATGCGGGCGGGGATTCGCTCAATGGCAATGCGGGTAACGACATCGCCTTCGGGAACTCCGGTGCCGACATGATCTTGGGCGGCACTGGTAACGACACCGTGCATGGCAGCGGCGGCGGAGACACCTTGCTGGGTGAAGCGGGCGATGACCGAGTCGACACCGACGGCTTCCCGTCGATTGGCAAGATCACCGGCGGCGGTAACGGAGTCGCCCCAAGCGGCGGCGACCTCGTAATTGGCGACACCGCGATCATCGACAACGCGTTGACGTTCAACTTCGCCGCGTTGCTCGGCAACATTTAACGGCTGATGAAAAGCGGCGAGTTGCCCCGCAACTCGCCGCTTTTTTATGCGCCTCGTTTAACCGCGTGCCCATCGGGCCGCGTTTTTCTTTGCAACAGCGGCCTGCGATCTCACTCCGCCTCCGACCGCACTTACTCCCCCGACGCATCTCAGCGATTGAACTGCATCCGCGCCACGCGCGTAAGCCGCTCATCAACCTCGCTCGGCACCTTTGTCGTCAGAGCAACGCTCAACCAACACGCGCGCGACACTCGCGAATCCGACAGCGCCGGCAATCGCGGCAGTCGGCTCGGCGACGAGTCTCCGTATTCGCTCGCCTCAGCCGGAACGACATACAGCTTGCGGTCATTGATGAGCCGCGCGATCGCAGCGGCCATCTCGGTGCTCATGCCGAGCCACAACACAATGTGCGCGTCGCTCCGCAGGGCGATCCCGAACTCGCCCGCCGTATCAACGACCGCAGCGAAGTCCGTCTGCATCGCGCGAAACGTGACCCGCTCTTGCTCCGAGACATACTCATAGACCGCCGTCTGCAATTCGCCACTGCGAGCCATCTCGCGCCATGCCGGTCCCTCGTCGCTCTTCGGCGGCAAGTCATCGTCATCGAAGATTTGCAGCGGAACGTTTTCCTCTGTCGCTTTCTCGCGCTGCTCTGCTTCGAGCATTTGCAGCACGCGACTATCGGGAGTCGCCGGGCGACATCGAGTTCGAGCCCACTCGCGCAGCGCGAAGATCTTCTCTTCCATCGTGACCGAGAGCGGCACCGTCTCATCAATCGCGTCTTCGAGATCCTTCTGAGTCAGCGGCGTCTGACGATGAAACGACTCGACCATTGCCGTCAGCACGACCTGCTCAATCTCGGCACCGCTATAGCCTTCCGTGCGTTCGGCGAGTTGCGTGATGTCGAACTTGCTCGGTTCGAACTTGCGTTTGCGGAGATGAATCTCGGCAATCGAACGTCGCTCGTGATAGTTCGGCAGATCGACAAAGAAGAGTTCGTCGAAGCGTCCGCGACGCAGCATTTCCGGCGGCAGTCCCGTTACTGAGTTTGCTGTCGCGACAACAAAGATGGGTGCCGCCTTTTCCTGCATCCATGTAAGAAAACGTCCCATCAAACGGATCATCGTCGAGTCGCCGCCGCCTTCGTCATCAACGCCTGCAAAGCCTTTCTCGACTTCGTCGAGCCATAAGACCGCCGGCGAAATCATCTCCATCAAGGAGAGCACATCGCGCAGGTTCTTCTCGGACTGGCCCCGATCGGAACTCAGCAGCGTTGCAACATCCAATCGCACGAGCGGAAAGCTCAACATTCGAGCGACGGCCCGAGCGGTCAAGCTCTTACCGCAACCCTGCACGCCGAGCAGCAAGACTCCTTTCGGTGCCGGGATCCCTTTGCGTTGTGCGTCATCACCGAATGCTTGCGCCCGCTTCGCCATCCAATCTTTCAACGCTTCCAATCCGCCGATGTCTGCAACGCCCTCTTTGAGTTCTTGAAACTCAAGCATCTCCGAGCCCTGCACCATGTGCTTCTTCTCGGCAACGAGCATCGCGTAGACCTCATCGTCGACTGCCGCTCGCCCCGTCAAAGCTCGAGTCAGCGACTGGCGCGCTTGCCGTGCGGTGAGTCCCAATACCGTCTTCAGCAATCGCTCTTGCTCGGTCTTCAAGAGCTTCAGCGTCAACTCACCCGCGTGCTGACGTTGAATGAGCAGCTCTTGCAACTCGCGCCGCAAGTCGTCGACGCCGGGTAATGGTAATTCCACTGAGACCGAGTCCCGTCGCAGCTCAACCGGCACAACGGACTCCGGCCCCATAAACAGCAGCGTCTTATGCTGCTCGGCCAATGACGGAACGAGATCTCGCAACTTCCGCACGATCAGTGGGTCGTTCAAATACGGATGAAAGTCCTTGAGCAAGAAGACGTGCTCGTGCGGGTAATCACGAATGGCAGAGAGAAACTCGAACGGCGTGCGTGCTGTTGTCGCGGCCTTATCCGGAGGCGGCAACGCTCCTTCAGTCGCCGTCCAAACAACGAGCCCGCGATCAAGCGACAACGCAAGACTCGCAAGCTCTGCTTCCCATCGATCCTCTTCCCAAGTGGTGAGAAACATCACCGGAAAGCGCGACTGAATTCTCAGCCGCAGCAGTTCGAGCGTCTCTGCCGTTGTCATTTACGCAATTCCCACAGCGAAGCCTCAAGCAGCGGCTAAGTCCAATCTGCCACCCACCACTTTTCGTGCCCACCATTTTTCATTTTTTGAATGATGTCAGTGTCGGACTGAGTGAAAGCGGGCAGTTTGGCAAGGATATCGTCCCGACTTGCCCTCTTCAGTGTGGTACTACTCAAGACCGTTGCCTTCAACGAATTCTGTGTTGACTGGACGCACTCCAGATCTCGTAAAGTCGCACCGCCAGCTTTAGCCTGACTCGTAATATTCAGCACCCCGCAACTGCTGACATCGAGGCTTCCATATAATGTGTCGTTTGTCCCAACTACATCAGTGACAAGCTTCGTCGCACTGCTTGAATTTCCGTAAATATCCACAAGAGTGTAGTTCGACCCCTTGTGAAGCCCAATCGCCATCGTGCCCCAACCAAACATGCAGCATCTTGCAATTGTGCCTTTTCCTTGAACTTGCGGGGTTCTTCGATTGTGGCCAATAAACGCAGAGTCTTCAATCACCACGTCATCCCAAAGACCGATACTCAAAGCGAAGTTGTGGAATTCTCGCGATTTCTTCCCTTTATCATCAATAGACTTCCCTTGAAGTGACGGCCCAAAGACATTGCGAGTGAATCGCAATCCTTTGCCAGCACGGTCGCCAACATTCCACTTGGATTTCTTCGTCGTTGGGTCGACATCGATATTGGGATGTATTGCAAACTCGTCTGTATTTCCCGTCCAGATACAATCCTCAAAAGTAACATTCTCGCATCCATCGCGAGTTGTAGATTGTAGTCGCCATCCCCACCATTTCTCGTACTTCTCGGGCGGAATTGGATCGAAGCTTGCATGCGTCGGAATGTCAACTCGCTTTGGGCGGGTAAGGCGAAAGGCGATTCCCTTGAACTCAATATTCTTTACATCGATCATGAACAACGGGAACCCGGTTATAGTTGGGTTTGGGCCGACGCCCTCGAATTTGATGTCTTGTAGGTTCTTGAAGTAGAGCCCGTCAGGTATGCTCACTTGCCCCACAATCTTCGCCACGCATTTGCCGCTTTGAGCAACCTTTCGAAAGTCCTCAGGTTCCTTCACGTCAATCGTTGGATTCATTTTCTCCTGCCTTCCTGTTGAATAAAAGATGCACCACTTGTCTTACAGGCCACTTGTTCGTCCCGCAAATAGTGACAGGGGATCCCCCTAGTCGTTCAGACTTTTAGCTGGCAAGAAATGGATTGTCGATCGTTGATGGATGCCTGGGAAATTTCACACTTCAAACTTCACTCGAGTTGATTGAAGGCATCCATTGTGTCTGCTAGTCAGTCTCTTGTGTTGCCATACGGGGACGCTCGGCATGTATGAGGCGCAAATGTTGGGTTTCGCCGGAAGGCGATCCCCGTTTGTCACGCTTCAGCTCCGACCCTAAATCGATAATCGAAGTGCGATTATTATTGGTAATTATCTTACGGAAAGCAGATACCCATGAAACTGCGTTGCATCGCTTTGTTGCTTGTTGCTCTTTCTGTCTCAGTAGCCCTCGCAGCTGACCCGAAGCTCGCTCGCATTGATGCGGTACCGGAAGGACTGGGAGCAGAAGTCACGAAGGTTCTCGACCCAAAGGGTTATCAGCTCAACGGTGACAAAGGCGCGATCGTCGAGTTGTGGCTCTCGAAAGAAATCTCCGTGAAGGACGGCTTCAAGCCGAGTCTCGCTCAGCTCTATCCGTTTCAAGCAGGCCAATTGATCGGAGCATTACGTGTCCCAAAGGGCGCGAACTTCACTGACTTCCGCAATCAACAAATGAAGGCCGGCGTCTACACCCTGCGTTTTGGATTACAGCCGGCGGACGGCAATCACGTTGGGACGAGCGAGACCTCTGACTTCCTTCTCGCACTGCCCGGAGCAACCGACACAAGCACCGATCCCATCAAGCCCGACGCACTCGCAAAGGCCAGCGCGAAAGCGTCGGGAGCAACTCATCCGGCAATCTTCTCGCTCGTCGATTCAAAGACGGCAGCCGCTGAACCGAAGCTCGAAAAGCAGGGTTCCGAGAACTTCGTCCTAAGCGTCATCGTGAACGGCAAGAGCAAAGACGGAGCAGTCCCCGTGAAGCTGCGTCTGATCGTGATCGGTCATGCCGAGGGCTAACGATCAACCGCCCTTCGAACGCGCCCCTCACAAAGGCCGCATTGCGACTTCGAGACCTCTCAATCCACTTCGCCTCACTCCATTCAAAGGCCCCGTCATGAGACGCATCAGCTTGATTTTAGCTGCCTGCACTATGTGCCTCGCAGCAGCGACGGCTGCGGATTTCCCGCCGGTTTCGGAGCTTAAGTCGAATCCGAATCTGCCCGATCCGCTCACGATGTTTGATGGCTCGAAGGTCACGACCAAAGAGCAATGGGAGCAAAAGCGGCGGCCCGAATTGAAGGCCCTCTTCCAGCATTACATGTATGGATTCTTACCCGAGCCGACGAAGGTTACGGCAAAGATCAATGCCGAGAACAAGCAGGCGCTCGGCGGCAAAGCGACGCTGAAGGACGTCACGATCAAGTTCGGTCCGGAAGGCACGCCGCCAGTCGGAGTGCTCTTCGTCTATCCGAACGAGCGGAAGGGCAAAGTGCCAACATGGGTCGCCATCAACTTCTGCGGCAACCATACGGCAATCGCTGATGAAGCGGTCTCAGTGCCGACCAGTTGGTGCCGCAATGGATGTCCTGGAGTGAAAGGCGATCTTCCGACAGCAGAAGGTCGAGGCAAGCAAGCCGACGTTTGGACCATCCCGATGATCATCGAGCGCGGCTATGCGATCGCGATGTTCTATTACGGAGACGTCGACCCGGATAAGCACGACTGGACCGACGGCGTGCATCCTCACTTCCTCAAGCCCGGCCAAAAGGAACTCGGCAAGCATGACTGGGGCTCGGTTGCCGCATGGGCTTATGGCATTCATCGAGTCGTCGATTACGTGCTGACGGAAGACGTCGTCGACGCGAAGCGCATCTGCTGCGTCGGCCACTCTCGCTTAGGGAAGACGACACTGCTCGCGGCCGCAATGGACGACCGAATTGCGCTCGCGATTCCGCATCAAGCGGGCTGCGGCGGAACGGCCCCGAGCCGAGGCAAAATTGGAGAGCCGGTGAAGCGCATCAATGACGTCTTCCCGCACTGGTTCAACGACACATTCCCGGAGTTCAACGAGCACGTCGACAAGTTGCCGTTCGACCAACATTGCCTCGTTGCACTCTGTGCCCCGCGACCGGTCTTGCTATCGAATGCAATCGAAGATCAGTGGGCGAATCCGAGCGGCCAATTCGAAGTGCAGCAAGCAGCGACTCCGGTCTATCATTTTCTCGGCGTCGAGGGGCTTGCGGCGAAGGAGATGCCCGAACTCGGAGTGCTCGTGAATAGCAAGCTCGGCTACTTCATCCGCAAGGGTAAGCATTCAATGGACGCCGAAGACTGGAAGGCGTTCTTGGACTACGCCGACAAGCAATTGAAGTAATGAACTTCGCGGGCAGCGGTGCGTGTCATTCACACAATCCCCATCGGGCTTGCCCCGATGGTTATCTGCCTCATTGCTACGACCATTCGACATTCCGCCGAACCAATTGCATGCGTAATACCGCCACTTTCTCACGCCACCGCGACTCTTGATACGTCTCAACCTTTAGCGAGGTCCGCTCATGGACTGGCAAACTCTCAGCGTTGCAGGCATCGTCGGCTTCGCGGTCGCAATACTCGCCCGGCGCGCCATGCGCTGGGCGAGTGGATCTTGCGACTCGTCGTGCGGCGGATGCTCAAAATCGCCGCCCCGCGTCGCGACCGAGACCATTATCACTGACGACGAAATCACGCTGCCGAAGTAGCAGACTATGAACCTCGATGATTGCTACATCGACGTGCTACGAACTTCGATGCCCTTCAGTCGCATCTTTAGTTCTTCAACGTTCGGCGAGATCTCGAACGCAGCAGCGCGGCTGATGTACTCCTTCTGAATGAAGTCGTAGAGACTGTCATTAAAGGTCTGCATGCCGTCCGACCGGTATGACTTGATAAGGCCGTAGAGTTTCTGATCTTCGCCTTCGAGCACGGCTTTTCGAATGACCGAATTGAAAAGCATGATTTCTTCGATCGGAACGCGGCTCGGCTTATCAACGATCGTCTTAAGAAGCTTTTGTCCGCAAATGGCTTGCATGTTTTGCGACATCGAAGCGCGAATTGCACTGTGCATCTCGGACGGGAAGAGATCGAGAATACGAGAGATCGTACCCGGAGCACTCGAAGCGTGAATTGTCCCGAAGACTAAGTGCCCCGTTTCCGCAGCGTGAATCGCAGTTTCAAAGGTCTCGCGATCGCGCATTTCGCCGACGAGCATGATGTCGGGGTCTTGTCGCACTGCGTGTTTCATCGCGACATGGAAGTCGATGACGTCTTGTCCGATCTCACGTTGATTGATCAAGCAATTCGTTGACTGATACACGAATTCGATCGGGTCCTCGATCGTCACAATGTGCTTATTCATATTGGCGTTGATCCAGTTAATCATCGACCCAATCGTCGTCGACTTACCGGAACCCGTCACTCCCGCCAGCAGCACCATTCCCTGATCGAACTTGCAAAGCTCTTCCATAATTGGCGGGAGATAAAGCCCCTCGAACGGCGGAATGTTCCGTTCGATCTTACGCGCGACCATTCCCACTTTGCCGAGTTGCGTAAAGAGGTTGATACGGAAACGCCAACTCTCACCATTGTGTTCGACAAATTTCGCGAAGTCCGATCCGCCGTCATTATGAAAAATATCAAGCTTCCGCTGATCCATCATTGGAAAGGTAAGCTGAATCATTTGCTCTTCAGTGATCGGCGCCATCTTCAGCGGAGTTAGTTCGCCGCGGATTCGGAAAATGGCAGGCTTACCTACTTGCAGATGGATGTCGGAGCATTTTTGATCGATTGACGCCTTAAAAATCTTGTCGATTTCTATGGGCTTGCCGGGGACGTAAGTGGATTGTTTCCAGTCACTGATCATGACCATTTTAGGATGCTCCGATGGTGGGAGAGTGCGATCTCGATCTTGATAGTCATTGGTCATTACCGTGCAAATCGCAGCACCGGTAATTAACGACGAAGGGCTGCTGACTCGCCTCAAACTCGCATTGGGACGCCGCGATCTGCGAGATATCGCTTTGTTTCATGAATGGAGTATTCGCCATAGTGGAAAATACTCGCGGCCAATGCAGCGCTGGCGTGCCCGGCAGTCACGGCCTCTAGCATATGTTGGGGACTGCCGCAGCCTCCGCTCGCAACAACAGGAATTCTCACTGCGTCCGCGACCGCTCGCGTGATTTCGATGTCGTAACCGTTCTTCGTGCCGTCTGCGTCCATACAAGTGAGGACGATCTCGCCCGCTCCGAGTTGCTCAACCTTCTTGGCCCATTCAACGACTTCAAGACCGGTCGGTATACGGCCTCCGTTGATATGCACATCCCACTTCTCAGTGCCGTCAGGCTGCTTAATCCGCTTCGGGTCAATATTCACAACGATGCATTGACTGCCGAATCTCAGCGCTGATTCGCGAATAAGGTCGGGGGTCTTAACCGCAGCGGAGTTGATCGAAACTTTGTCGCAGCCATTGCTCAGCAGGGTGCGAATATCGTCAACAGTACGAATACCGCCGCCGACGGTCAGCGGCATGAAGCAAACCTCGGAAGTGCGCCGGACGACATCAAGGATGATCTCGCGCTGCTCGTGACTGGCGGTGATGTCGAGAAAAACCAGTTCGTCTGCTCCCTCAGCCTCGTAGCGAGAAGCAATCTCGACCGGGTCTCCGGCATCTCTGAGATTTAGGAAGTTCACGCCTTTCACGACTCGCCCAGCATGGACGTCGAGGCAGGGGATGATGCGCTTTGCGAGCATGCCAAATGCTTCTTTTGAGTAACGAAACCGAAACTTTATGAAACTTCGACGGTTAGCGGTCGCGTCGAAATGCCCGACTTTGAGGCAGTTACGAAGGGGGCGGCAGATATAGAGGTGCCTTTGGGGAGCGTCAATTCGCTAGAACGAGTTGCATTTTGGCAACAACACGGATTCCTCAGACCTTCTTGAATAGGCCGGTGTTTCCAGTCGTCGCAGCAAACCATGCTCTGCTGTTTTCAAGGTTTTTGCCTACTGATGGGGGTGCATGCAACGCACGAGCAAAGCTTCAAAACTTTGTGATTTCAGGGCAGGCTTTTCTGGCGAACGACGCTTCGGTGCCGTCAGAATCCGCCCCCTCGTAGCGCCTGTTTTTTTCTGTATCCGACTCGTTGCAACTCGGAGTTCCGAGCGCCCGTCTAACGCTCGCCGTCCCCGTTTGCTGGTTTGCTCTTTGTCTATTCGCCAATCAAGGCGAGTTCATTCCCACTCCGTGAGGCATCAAGATGGTTTTTGCCGATTGGTTGAAGGCGTGTCGTTCTCAACAACGGAAGCATGGAATTGCTGCGAGAAATCGCAGACGAAAATCACGGCGCGGGCAGCAGGAAGCAGCGTCAACACGCATTCTCATCGGCGAAGCTCTCGAAAATCGTTGCCTGCTCACCGCACATGTTGATGCCATCCTTGCGCCGGGTTCGGATCCATCGCTGCTTGATAGCTTCGAGCAATCAGACGCACAGTTTTACCGTGCATCAAGTCGTTGGTCCTCGACCATTACTGACGGTAACGGACTTGTGCAGGGGCAGCCGACAACTCTTCGCTGGGGCGTTGTTGGCGATGGGACTGGCTTGCCTTCAGGAGCTGGTGAGCCTGCCGCCGGCAGCAGCCTGATTGCCTTCCTCGATGGTATCTATCCAAATTCTGGCGGCCCCGATCTAACGACCCGCCCATGGTTTACGATATTCGAGTCCGTATTTGATCGACTCGAAAGCGTCTCCGGTCTGACCTATGTGTATATGGCACAAGACGACGGCTCGGCATTGCCGAATAGCGGCCTTGCCGGCGTGCGGCCGGACGTTCGAGTCGGTGGCCATGTGATTGATGGCCAGTCCGGCATTCTGGCATATAACTATTTTCCAGACGCCGGCGACATGGTGATTGATACTGGCGATTCGGTTTTCTATTCGAATACCGCGAGCCAGTCGCTTGCCATCCGAAATGTGTTTACTCACGAACTCGGACACGGAGTGGGTCTCAGTCACGTCGAATCATCGAGCGATGACTTCTTAATGGAACCCTTCGTCAATCTGGCCTTCGACGGTCCGCAACTCGACGATATTGCCGGACTACAGCGAAACTACGGTGACGCACTAGAGAAACAGGGCGGCGACACGCTCTCAACGGCAATCCCCGTTGGTGATTTTTCAAACGGGCAACCCCTGCAACTCGGCAGGTTCGGCGACAGTACGCGAGTTACCCCGACGCAGACCGACTTCGTAAGTATCGACGACGAAAACGACCCGGATTACTGGTCGTTTACCCTGCAAGGAGCAGTGGAAGTCGACATCACGCTGACGCCTCGCGGCACGGCCTACCTCGAAGGTCCTCAAGGTGGAGCGCAATCGACGCTGAATCTCAAGAATCAAAGCGACCTCGGAATGACATTGCTGTCGAGCACCGGCACGGTGCTTGCCAGCGCCGATGTTGGGACGCTCGGGCAAGGCGAGTCGATCGTCGATACGGTGCTTGCTCCCGGCACGTATGTCGTCAAAGTCTTCGGAAAAACCTTCAACAAGCTGCAGTTCTACGGTCTCGACTTCGTTGGTACAGATCTGACTCCGCCAATTGCCGATATTGTTGATATTGACCCGGATCCGCGAAGTTCGCCGGTGGGCGTTGTGACTGTCACATTCGACGAACCCGTCACCGGCGTTGACATCAATGACTTTACGCTAACGCGCGATTCGACGCCTGTCAGCATTGCTGGTCTTACCGTTACGACAGTGTCTGCTACTCAGTATGAGATCGATCTGTCGTCCTTAACTACAATTACCGGCAACTATCAATTGCGTCTCAGAGCGCAGAACTCGGGGATCTCGAATTCTCAGGGGCTCGGACTCGCGACGGACGTGACCGATGATTGGGAAACCGACTTAACTTCGCCAACCGCTGACATCATTGATGTCACTCCCGATCCTCGAACAGCGGCCGTCAACTCCTTGTCTGTCGTTTTTGATGAGCCGGTCACTGGAGTAAGTATCAGCGATTTCCGCTTGTCGCGAGATGGAGTCAATCTCTCTCTCGTCGGCAAATCGGTGATACCAATTAGCGCAACCCAGTATCTCGTCAATGTCAGCGGACTCACATCCAACGAAGGAGTCTACACTCTCGCGCTCCGAGCACAGAGTTCGGGGATTACCGACCTCCTAGGAAATCTCCTGACAACAGACGCAAACGACACATGGAGCGTTGACTTCACCGGGCCGATCCCGCAATTCGTTGACGTCACTCCCGACCCGCGAAACTCTTCAGCCGGGCTTGTCACTCTCAATTTCGATGAGGGTGTTACAGGAGTGAGTGCCGACGACTTTGCCCTGACTCGTAGCGGGACGGTGCTCGACATTTCCGGCATCACAATTACCGAGCTTTCTCCGAATCAATACTTACTTGATCTCTCGGCGCAAACGCTTGTGGATGGCGCCTATACGTTGACACTCAACGCCACAGGGACCGGAATCACCGACCTCGCCGGCAATGCGATGACAATTGGCGATCTCGACTCGTGGACCAAAGAGGGCGTTCGCCCGACAGCGAGCATTGTTCCGGTCAATCCGGATCCGAGAAACACTGCGGTATCGTCCGTCGTTATTAACTTCAGCGAAGCGGTCTTTAATGTTGATGAGACCTCATTCGCGCTGCGGCGGAATGGCATGCAGGTGCCAATTACGGTCGACATGGTGGGGCAGGTCACCAGTTCTCAATACACGGTCAATCTGTCGTCAGTCACTGGAACCGACGGTTCTTATGAATTCGTGGTTGTGGGCGGGGGTTTACGAGATCAGGCAGGAAACTCTCTTCAAGGTTCTGTCACAGAGACGTTCGTTATCGACGTTACCTCGCCGGCCACCTTCGTATTAACCAATCCGTCCGACGGGGAATTCATCAACGATTCGACTCCGTCATTTACATGGTCGCCTGCAACTGACCTCTTGCCGGTCACGTACCAATTCCAATTGGCAATTGACTCCAATTTCGTCACGGTGGTTGCCAGTGCAACGAGTCTCACTGCGGCGAGCTTCGACATATCGAGCAGCCTCAGCGACGGCACCTATTTTTGGAAAGTCATTGCGACAGATCAGGCCGGAAATTCAAGGACCAGCTCAACGTCGACTTTTACAGTTGACACTGTTAGTCCGGCATCCTTTGAACTTGTATCACCGGATGATGAGTCGTTTGTCGACACACTGCTTCCGACGTTTGTTTGGGATGCGACCACTGACGACCAGAGTGATGTGAGTTATACGCTCGAATTGTCGACAGCGAGCGATTTCTCGACTGTTGCACTTACTAAGACCGGGCTTACTGCTGCGACTTATGCGTTGCTGGCCGGTGAAGAATTGACAGATGAGGTTGTATACTACTGGCGAGTGGCTGCTTTTGATGAGGCCGGCAATTCGACAGTCTCCGAAGTGTTTGAAGTGACGCCGGATCTGACTCCGCCTCGCATTCAAGTGTCGTTCGACGGCGAGACCGTAACGGTCCGAGATCTTGATTTCGGTGTCGCGGGGCGGTTGCTGCAAATTTCCCAATCAGGTTCGACGTTGATCTTCGTGACACCAAATGCGATCGATGAAATCGACGCAGAAGGTTTGGCGACACAGATTGATAAACACACCGTCACGATCGATCTGAGCGTCATCACTGGCGACGGACTGATCGATATCAGCCTCGAGAATGCCGGCGACCGAGTATCTGTCGAGAGCGATCTGCTCTTGTCAAACTCGTCGCTCGTGGCTGCGGCTAGCGAAGTAAATCTCAATGCCAGTTCGATCGACGCATCGGGACGCGTTGAGTTCACCGGAGCGACGACGATCGATTCCTCGTCCTTGACAATTACTAGCGGCGATTTTGTCTACTTTGATGGGACGCTGAATTCATCGCCTAGTGAGACAAACAGTTTGAGTGTTGACGTAGTTGAGGAAGTGGATTTCGACGGCACCGTCGGTGCCACTGATCCACTCTCAGCAATTACGATCGCAGCGACCGGAACGACATATCTCGGTGGCGACGTCTTCTTGAACGGCGGAGATACGACCTTCGGTAACGATGTCGAGCTTTTTGCGGACGTGACGATTCAGCAGGCCGGCGCAGGCAACGTCATCTTCAGCCAAGATCTCGACGGTTACTTCT
>CAZNMS010000021.1:19497-41338 GCA_964573505.1 uncultured Planctomycetaceae bacterium
GGGAGAGACTCAGTTGCTGGGCGGTGTCGATGAGGGAGCCGGCCTTGAGCGAGTTATCTCGGTTGATAATCTGAGAATGGCGAACACAACTTTCTTGAGATTGTTTATCGACGGAACCACTCCCGGAACCGAACACGACGTTGTTGATGTAACGGGTTCGGTAGCGCTCGGTGACGCCGAATTGGATTTAGACTTCGGCGATTTCAGTGACTACTTCGCGGCAGTCAACGACTCATTCACACTGATTGATAATGACGGCGCAGACGCAGTGACGGGCACCTTTGCGGGTCTCGCGGAAGGGGCCGCGTTCAATGAGAGCGGCTACCTCATGGCGATCACCTACGCTGGTGGCGACGGCAATGACGTTGTTGTGACGGTCACGGGATATGTCAGTGTTAGATTTACGACATCGTCTTCGACGATCGGTGAGGAAAGTGGCTTGCCTCAGGTCGTGACTGTCGAACTCGATTCCGATGGTGTCACGCTGACTGAAGCGGTGTCAGTTGATATTTCAGCGATGCTGTCGAGCACGGCTGACGACGACGATTATACTGGTGGCGGGACGGTAACGTTTGCAGTCGGCAGCACCGACGGAGTAACGAAGACCAAATCATTTTCGATCGTCAACGATGCGTTGATCGAGGGTAACGAGACGGTCGCACTTGAGTTGACGAACGGAGTCGATGTCTTTGTGGAGAGCGGAAGTGATACTCACACAATTACGATTGATGACAATGATACGGCGACGGTAACGGTTGCTTCGGCAACGACAATCACCGAGCAAGGCGGCGCGCAGGCGGTAGTGGTAACTCTCACGACGAGCGACGGCGCCGGCGGAACCGCAACGCTTGCCTCCGGAGTGTCAGTATCGGCGAATGTCGTTGATGCGACTGGCGGATCCGCTGTCAGTGATGCGGACTACTCAGCGATTAGTGGGCTCAGCTTTACCTTCTCAAGTGGAAGTACTGACGGAGCAACGAGAAGTGTGAGTATCACTACGATCAATGATGCTCTGATTGAAGGCAATGAGACGATTAGTGTCGGACTCAGCGGATTGGCGGCGTCGTTCGACGGGCAAGTTTCGCTGAGTTCTTCGACCGGCGTTGTAACGATCGACGACAATGACACTGCGTCACTGGCAATTGCTTCGAACGCGACACTTACGGAAGAGGGCGCGGCACAGAGTGTGACAATTACGCTGACGACCAGTGACGGGGCCGGCGGAACAGCCACTCTCGCAACGGGAGTGAGTATTTCGGCAGAAGTCGTTGACGGTAATTCGGGCAGCGCCGCGAGCGGTTCGGATTACGGGGCGATCGGAACGCAGGCCGTCACCTTCAATGCAGGGACGGGGAACGGAGCGACTCAAACCGTTTCGGTCTCTGTGACCAATGATGCTCTTGTGGAAGGCACTGAGTCGCTGACTCTGACATTGCAGAACCTCAGCACGACGTTGGATGGGCAAGCGTCGCTCGGCGATTCGTCATCGGCCGTGACGATCGACGACAACGACACGGCACGACTCGACCTTGCGACTTCTGCAAATGCCGCCGAAGAAGGCGCGGCAGTCAATGTCTCAGTAACTCTTGTTACAAGCGACGGAGCGGGCGGCACTGCGACACTCGCGCCGGGTATCTCGCTCTCAGCAGAGGTCGTCGATTCCGATTCAGGTTCGGCAGTTTCCGGTGCGGACTACTCAACGTTCGGAACTCAGACAGTGACGTTTGCAGCGGGTAGCGGAGATGGGGCGAGTCAAAACGTTACGTTTACGCCGACGAACGACGCCTTGATCGAGGGCGACGAGACTGTTGGACTCACTCTTCAGGGCCTCAGCAGTTCGCTCAATTCGCAGGCGAGTCTCGGCAGTACCGGCAGCGTTGTGACGATCGTCGATAATGACACCGCGACGGTCTCGATTGCTTCGACGGGTTCGATCAGTGAAGCCGGAGAATTGGTCGGTGTCACCATCACGCTGACGACAAGTGATGACGGCATGGGCTCGGCGACATTGGCAGATGATGTTGAGATCTCGGCATTGATTCAGGACGTAGGAACCGGGTCGGCGGGCGTTTTGGACTACGCGACGTTCGCCGATCAATCGGTGCTGTTCGCTGCGGGTGCGGGAAGCGGCGCGACACAGACGGTCTTCCTCACGATCTTCGAAGACAGCTTGCTTGAAGGCAGCGAGACGATCGGTCTTGAGATCGATTCACTCGCCGATGATTTCGACGGGCAGATCAGCATCGACGGTGCGACAAGCACAGTGACGATCCTTGATAACGAGCGTGCCGAAGTGGCGATCGTCAACGACGCCTTCGTTACTGAAGGTGAGACCGCGACGTTTGAGGTCACCTTGAAGGCGCTCAATCAATCCGGCGGATTGGGGAATCTTGCTCCGGGAGTTTCAGTCAGCGTCGATGTTGTCGGCCTCACGACTGGCACTGCGAGTAACGAAGATTACACAGCGATTGGCAGCACGACGGTCACGTTCAATCCGGGCGAAGGGTTCGGTGCGCGGCGACTCGTCTCGTTTAACACAGCGAACGACAACCTCATTGAAGGTCGCGAGTCCGTTGATTTCGCTCTGCAATCGTCCGGGCCGATCCTCAACGGGCAAGTCACACTGGGTGATGGCGGGACGGTCACGATCACTGATAACGACACTGCGGTGCTGCGATTCGTTGCTGCAACGGGCATTGTGAGTGAGGTCGCGGGACCGCAAACAATCACGGTCATTCTCGATACCGATGACGGTGCGGGCGGACCGGCAATACTCGGCCCCGGAGTCAGCATCAGCGCGACGGTTTCGGAACTCGCAGGTGGGACGGCAGCGAAGGGCGGCGACTTCACCTTCACGCCTCAGATCGTGACGTTCGACAACCTCGCAACCGAGGATGCGATGCGTGAGGCGGTCATGAATGTCGTCGGCGATTCGCTGATCGAAGGGAATGAACTGGCGCGGTTCCGGTTACAAAATCTGAATACGACGTTGAATGGACTCGTCTCACTCGATGCAACGCCGCTCGCGATTGAGATCGACGACAACGACACCGCTACTCTCAGCATTGCAGAGTCAACAAAAGCGCCCGAAACGAACGGCAACAAGTTCGTCATCGTGACGTTGCATACTTCGAACGGAGAAGGCGGAACGGCGACAGTCGCTCCGGGCGTAGCCTTTACGGCACTCGTTGCGGACCTCGGAACGGGCACTGCAACTCGGCAAGCTGATTACAGCATCTTGACGACGGCACCTGTTTCATTCGGTATCAACGATGGCGACGGCTCAGAGCGTCAGATCGCGGTCTATGTTGCCGGTGATTCGCTCGTTGAAGGCAACGAGATTGTCAACCTGCAACTGCGAGACTTGAACAACACGGTCGGCGGTCAAGTCAGCCTCGGCACGACGAACGGTTCGTTAGTCATCGACGACAACGACACTGCTCAGCTTCAGGTATTGTCGAAGACTGTGACCGAGAATGGCGGCAGCCAGTCCATTCAAGTGCGACTCGCGACAAGTAACGGCGAAGGCGGAGTCGCGATCTTAGCGCCCGGTGTCTCCGTTGGAGCCAGTGTGACTGACTTGCTGACGGGCACGGCATTGAGCGGCACTGACTACAACGTCTTCACTTCGCAGGCCGTGACATTTGCTGCGGGTTCGACGAACGGCGCAGTGCAGTCAGTGAGCGTGACTCCCATCAACGACACAACTGCTGAATCGCTTGAGGCTATTCAACTCGGACTAACCTCGTTGAGTTCGTCCTTCGACAGTCAAGTGTCAGTCGGACCGAGCGCCGCGATCACGATTCAAGATGACGAAGTTGCGTCGGTCTCGATTGGCAATGTCGATGTGCTCGAAGGCAACTCAGGAACAAAGACACTGACCTTTGAGGTCGTGCTGAATGGCACGGTTCAGAACGCAGTCAGCTTTGACTTCGAGACTGCCGACAACACTGCGACGGCCGGTTCGGATTACGTTGCACTTGTGAAATCAACTCGCACGTTTGCGAGCACGACATCGGGTGCGGTCGAGAAGATCTCGGTGACCATCAACGGGGACACGACCGGCGAGCCGACTGAGTTCTTCGAGTTGAAGCTGACGAACGTGCTCGCAGGCGGTGCTCCGATTCGATTCGCGGGCAATCTGTCTTCGATCTCAGGCGTCGGCCGGATCATCAATGACGATGTCGCGCTCGTCGTGACGCTCGGTTCGAACGGCGTTCTCAGTCTGATCGACCCTGCTGGAGCAAGTGGCGTCGACAGCAACGTGCGCGTGCTCTTGCGACCTGAGACGAACGAGTATCTCGTGCGGACAGCGAATGCGGTGCTCGGCGACGCTGCGGGCAACACGCTCAGCGAGATTAAGTTCCCGGCAGCACAAGTATCGTCGATCAGCGCAGATCTCGGCGGCGGCAACGACACGCTGACGTTGATCGGCATCCCGCTGAACTCAACGATCAGTGCCGGACCGGGCAATGACGTCGTGTTTGGCGGCACTGGAGCCGATGTCCTGACTGGCGCTGACGGCAACGACACGCTGCAAGGCAACGAAGGCAACGACACCATCTTGGGCGGTGCTGGAGTGGACTTGATCGCGGGCGGCATCGGTAACGACTCGCTTCGCGGTCAAGGTGCGACGGACGACATTGATGGCGGACTCGGCATCGACGTCATTGATGGCGGTGCCGGTGAGTTGTTCGCTCATGACGACATCGAAGGCTTCGTTGAGATTACGAACACCGGCTACTCGACGACTCAAGGCGATCGTCTCGTGATTGATGCTGGCACGGGTAACTTCATTCGCGGCATCGAACTACGCGGCGGTGAGGGGGCCGATACCTTCTCAGCGATCAACTACACCGACGGCAATGTGTCGCTGTTTGGCAATGGCGGTAACGACACTCTCTACGGCGGTGCGGTCAACGATGTGATTTTGGGCGGCGCCGGTAACGACGTGCTGCAAGGTCGCGGCGGCCGTGACTTCATGCAGGGCGGACTCGGTGATGACATCCTTCGCGGTCAAGGCGGTACGGACACGCTCGGCGGCGGACTCGGCAACGACCGCATCGACGCCAGCACGGGCGAAAATTGGCTGCAAGAAGAGGTCAACGCGAACATGGTGCTGAGCACCATCATTGGCACGACTGACCCAATTTCGACGCTGACGGGAATCGGCTCGGACATCCTCGAAGGCAGCTTCACGTCAGCCATTCTGATCGGCGGTGCGTCGAACAATGTGCTTGATGCTCGCGCCTTCGCAGGCGCAGTGACGTTGATCGGCGGAGCGGGCAACGACCTGCTCTACGGTTCGAACGTGCGAACGATCGCTGACGGCGGCGAAGGCAACGACACGATCTTCGGCGGCGCCGGAGCGGATTCGCTGTCTGGCGGCGCAGGCAACGATTCGGTCAGCGGCGGTTCTGGTGCCGACAAGATTCTGGGGGGTAGCGGAAATGACACTCTACTTGGCGGAGCCGGCATCGATCAGATCGTCGGTGAAGACGGGGACGACTCAATCAACGGAGAAGCCGGACTCGACAAGCTCGCTGGTGGCGGCAACGGCATCGCGCGTTCTGCGAATGATGTCGTCACAAGCGAGTCACCGGACGAGATCATCGACAGCCTCTTCATCACGAGCCTGCAAGGCCTGCTCAATGCCATCTTGCGATTGACGTAGACCGGCACCGAACTGGCTGCGAGGTGAGCTGCATGAGCCCCGCAAAAACATGAGCGGCACGTCCTAACTCCTCAGGGCGTGCCGCTCATTTCGTATTCGTGGCCGGTGATTGCGTCCTACTTCTCCTCGAAGCGACGCAGCGCTCTTGTTGTAGTTAGAAATACAATCCCGTCGACGAGTGCCGGAGTGCCGCGCATTTCATCATGGTCTGTCGCGCTCAGGAACACCGATGATTCGGCGGCAAGCGACGGTCTTCACAAATCGCCATTAGGTCGTAATTGAAACAATCGGCTGCCTCGCGACCGATCTGCTGCACTCCTTCAGCAACAGAGGCTTGCGTCTGAAGCCTTTCGATCGAGCCGTGACGCGATGATGTCGCGCAGATCCGCTTGATTGTCGGGATCGGTAGACGCAGCGGTCTCTCAGGCGACGACACTCGAAAACTCGAAGACCGGAGTTTGAATGACGCGAGCCGGCGTTGATGGCCCGCGAATCAGCGCATGAAGACGTTCGACAGTTTCTGGTGCAAAGAGCTTCTCGCCAGTCTGCACGCAAACACGGGCGGGCACGTTTTCGACCATCGTAAGTCGTCCATCGACTTCCAGCGTGTAAGTCACCAGTTCGTCCACGAAATCTTCAGCAGGCCAAGTGTCGAACATCGTTAGGTTCTCCGCGTTCGTAAATCGATCCACCGCTCAATTGATGGTTCGTAAAGCGTGATGATCTTGAGAATCGGCCGAGTCGGATAGCTGCATTGCACGTGCAGAGGCCGTCCTGATTTCGTAACCCCCAGAACGAGGCAACTTGGCCCGTACTTGTCCTGCGGATAATCCTCAATGACGGCACCAGCTTCGATCGCCTCAACAAGTTCGGCGACTGAAACGGCTCGCATGATGCTCTGATCAAGGGCGTGTTGCGAGTACTCAAAGCAGCCTGTTGAAACCTTAGCCCTGATGTTTTCGATCAGCATGAGCACCTCATTGACTTGCGCCTCTCACTTATGACAACGGTGCGGGTCAGAACCGTTGCAATAACGCCTTTGTTGAAGGTCTGTCGAAGTTTGAACTCCGAGCAATCGTCTTCGATTACGAGCCTTAAATTTGTGCGAAGCCAGCGCCAACAAGCATAGGGTGGCACGCCCTGAGTACTCGAAGGGCGTAGTTTTGAGCGTGGCAATCGTACTCAGCCGATCTTTGCACGCGTCGCTTTTGTTCGCGTACAGTCATTCAAACAGAGGAAATGAAATGTTGAAAACCATCACACTGTAATTCCAAAGAGGCCGCTGTGTATTTGAAGAAGATCTCGATCAAGGATGTCGGGCCAATATCCGACCTCACCATCGAACTGCCATTCGATGGCGAGAAACCAAAACCGCTTGTGTTGGTTGGTCCCAATGGTTCTGGCAAGTCGACATTCTTGTCGTTCATCGTCAATGCGCTGATTAACTTCAAACAGTTCATCCATCCCAATTCTGAAGTTGAGCAAGGCAAAGTCTTCCGGACTCGCTCGCCAAGATTCATTCGATCGGGAGCTAATTCATGTCATGCAGTGGTCGAGTTCGAAGACGGACTGACCATGACAGAGGACACCCTGAATCGGTCCTGGAAAGACTTCAAAACTGACGCGACTCCCAAAGATCTCGTCGATCGCTGGAAGAACGTGAAAGACGATCAAACGTCTTTTTTCAACCTTGACCCTAAACGCGACGACCCGAGGGTCAGGAAGCTCTTTGGTTCGAACGCAGTCCTTTACTTTCCGTCGGATCGTTTTGAGTTACCGGATTGGCTCAACGAACGATCGCTTTCAGATGACCTGCGTTTCCCTGAGCCGACCATCTTTGAGGGTGAAACGAATCGTCGAATCACTGCTCGCGCGCTACTCAGGCCGACCTTGGAATGGCTCAAGCTTGTCGTGTTTGATCGCCAAGTTCATGAAGTCGCTCCCATCCCGGTGATACTCAATCCGAGCCAAGAAGTCAGGATGGCGTTCCTCGAATCCGCAGGACGGAATCGATGCATCTTTGACTTGGTGAGACGAATTCTTGGCCGCGTGCTCGGTGCGGCAGACGACAATGTTCAACTGAGATATGGCAACCGGTTCTCCAACACCGTGAGTGCCCATTTCGATCGCAACGGTACTCAAACCTGCATCCCAAACCTCTTGGGCCTATCAGCCGGTGAAGCAGCCGCTTTTTGCATGTTCGCAAACATTATCCGTGACTTTGATGAAACTCGTCGGCCGTTGAACTCATTCGATGACATCCGAGGTATCGTGCTTGTTGATGAGATCGACTTGCATTTGCATATCAGCCTTCAACGGCATGTTTTGCCTCGACTCATCGAAGCTTTTCCAAACGTGCAGTTCATCATCACTGCGCACTCGCCATTGTTCGTAATGGGAATGCGAGAAGTCTTTGGCGAGTCGGGCTTCGAAGTCCGAGAATTGCCGACAGGAACTCCGATCGAAGTCGAGGAATTCAGCGAGTTCGAACAGGCTTTTGAAGCCTTTCAACGCACCAATCGCTTTGCAACGGAACTCACGCAACAAGCCGAATCTGGAGGACAGCCAGTCGTCATTGTCGAAGGGAAGACAGACAAACTTCATCTGGAAACGGCTTGGAAGAAATTGAATCCGTCTAACGAGATGCCGTGGTCAATTGAGGTCAGTGGCGGAGTTGATGTCGAATCTAAGGACGGAGGGGCAGAACAACTTCGAACAATGTTGCGAGGTGCTGCCTTCCATGCACAGAGACCGGTTTTAGGACTCTTCGATTACGACAAGGAAGGCTGGTCGCAGTTTAATAGTTTGAAGAAGACAACGGGTTTCGACCAAGTCTCTGATTCACACATCAGGCACAAGTTGCGTCCCGTTCAAGCAAGCCTTTTGCCCGCACCGATGCCCCGTGCGGAATTCATCGACATCACGGGGAAGCACTTTCATCTCGTTATTGAGCATTACTACTCAGATCAATTGCTTCGAGATGCAGGTCTAATGAATCCGCTTCCGGGAGGATCGCGAGTCTTCGACATCAAGAGCGGTGGCGACAAGACGGGCTTCGCTCAGTCGGTCGCAAACCTTGATGCCAAGGAATTCGAACACTTCAGAATTCTCTTTGATCGGCTGCATGAGTTGTTGGGAACTGGCACTTCGCTAGTCGAAGCGCAGGAGCCAATCGAACAGAAGGAACTCGAAGTCACGCAATACGTGGTTGGCGCAACAAGCACGGGTGGCACGCCCTGAGTACTCGAAGGGCGTGGGGGTCGGGCTCAACCAGTGAGAAGATTCTGACCCACCAGAAGAAACAACCAGAACAGGGGGCAGGCTTAAGGCAACGCGTGCCCACACGCAGACCACGCCCTTCGAGTACTCAGGGCGTGCCACCCAATTCTGCTTACACCTCTCGGTAAATATTATTACTTCTCTCCGAAGCAATACAGATGCCCCTTTGTCCGTAGAAACACTTTGCCGTCGACGAGGGCCGGGGTCGCGTGCGTTTCTTCTTTGAACTCGGCTTCGTGTAGGACGGACCATTCGGCATATGACGAGAGCACGCTCAGTTTGCCGTTGTCGTCGATCGCGTAGACCTTGTTGTCGCCAGCAACGGGTGAGGCGTAGTACTCGCCGTTGCCGGGGAGGCGGCCCGTTTTCAGGATCGCTCCCGTCTTCGCATTCAGCGAAGTGCAAATGCCGCCGTCTTTGATCGTGAAGAGGTAGTCCTCGACGTACAGCGGGCTCGAACAGAATGGCAGAAACTTGCGGTGCTCCCAGGCAACGTGAGTCGCCGAAATGTCGCCCGTGCCGCCGGGTGTAATTGCGATGACAGAGTTCTTGCCGGTCTTAAACAGCATCTGAAAGTAGCTGTATTCCTTCTCGGTGATGCCGCCGCTCTTGTCTCGGTCGATCTGACTGAAACGCTGATGCACCGGGCCGACGTTGCCCTTCGTTTCGGTCTCTTCCAAAACCGAGTTCTTGTTGGTGTCAAATGTCACCGCGTCCTTCCAATCAGGAAGCACGATCGGTTCGCCAACGTCACCGCCTGCGGCCCAACTGCCGACGTACAGCTTGCCGTCAGCACCGACGACCGGCGTCATTTGGACGGCTCGAGCAATGCCGCGTGCGGTCCAGATTTCTTTACCAGTGTCGTAGTCGTACCCGACCACTCGCAGCGTTGCGGCCACAACGATCTGCTTCTTGCCATTCACTTCCCAGACGATGGGCGAGCAATAGTTGCGGGGGAACTCGGAGCGATCCGTCTTCCAAATCTGACTGCCGGTCTTCTTGTCGAACGCGGCTAAGAACGAGTCCGTATCGTGATCCTGCACGAGGATCACTCGCTCGCCGACGATGAGCGGTGACGAGCCCGCACCGAAGTCGTTGTTGAATGGCCCCATGCGTTTCGACCACCGCGCGTTGCCCTCCTTGTCGTAAGCGTGCAGACCCGACGAACCGAAGAAGCTGACGACGATCTCGCCGTCGGTAGTGGGGCTCGACTGAGCGTGACTGCCGATGCCATGTATTTTTTCCAACTTCTCGTACGGAGCTTCCTTCTCCCACAAGATCTTTCCGTCGGCGCGGTTGATGCCAATGGTCACCAGCTTCTTGCCGTCGCGAATGCCCGTCACGAACACTCGGTCGCCAAACACAACCGGCGACGAATGACCCGGCGGCAGTTCCGTCTTCCACACGATGTTGTTGGTGTCGGGACCGATCTTCGTCGGCAGAGTTTGAGCCGTCGCAGCAACGCCCGACGCATTCGGACCTCGGAACTGCGGCCAGGCAGAGTTCTTCGTTTCAGCACCGGGTTCGAGTCGCTTGATCGAGACATTGCGAAACGCGACCGGATCGCCGTGACCTGCGAAGCCGAAGAAGCCGCTCGTGCGATCCTTGCCGACATAAGTCTTCGGATCGTCTTTGAACGCTGTAACTTTACTGACATCACCGTCGAGAATCACAAACCCATTCAGCTCGACCTTGATCTTCGAGCCCTGCACGGTGACCTCTTGAAAGTTCCACTCGCCGGTCGGACGCAAGAAGCCGCGCTGAGCGGCGATCATCCCATACACCGAACCGTGATACTGGCGCGGATCGAGCTTTGAGTACTTCTCATGCTCGTTGTCGAGGATTTGCAGTTCGCACATGCCCGTGAGATGCGGCATGCCTTGACCGGGATAACGAATCGCGAGCCCGTTGTTGCCGCCGGGGGGGAGTTTAAATTCCAGTCGCGCGACGAAGTCTTGATATTCGTCCTTCGTGAAGAGGTTCCCGCCCTTGCCCGGCTTGCAGACGATCGTGCCGTCCGCGACGTCGTAACTGGCGACATCGCCTTGCCAGTTCGAGAGGTCTTTGTTGTTGAAGAGCGGAGTGAAGTCAGATGAGACGGACGGGACCGAGGGGACCGAGGGGACGGATGAGTTTCCTTGAGCGAGCCATTGATTGGCTTCTGTCGCCCCGATCTCGCGGATCATCAGATGGCGCCAGCGGATCTCGCCGCCGTGCGTCTGCAACTGGAACGGCCCCTTCACGACATGCGGCTTCGAGCGATCCCAAAAGTTCTCCATGATCGCGCGATCGACCACGAGCTTGTCGTTGAGCCACACGCTGGTGCGGGCTCCGACTTGCACGATGCGGAACGCGTTCCATTCGCCGAACGGCTTATCGGCGAGCACAAGCGGCTCTTGTCCCGGAGCCCGCTTCGCATTGTTGAAGAGCCCACCCGAGCCCTTATCCGCTCCGCGATTCCACTTGCCGCCTTCTTTGGTCCAGTCCCAAATCTGCACCTGCGGATTCCAACGCAGATAGATGCCGCTATCGGCCTGCGCGACGGTCTTGTAGTCGAGCTTCAATTCGAAATCGGCAAACTCCTTTTCGGTCGTGAGATACGGCCCTTTGCCGTCATTGACGATCTCGCCATTGTCGACCGTCCAATGCGCGAGCGTGTCCTTCATCCAAGACTCGATCTGCTTCTTGCGATCCTCTTCGCTGAGCGCCGCCAACTTGCGAGGGTCGTAATGCGGCACTCCATACCAACCGGCAAAGTCCTTGCCGTTGAAGAGCGGCGCGAAGCCCTGCGCTCCTTTTTGCTCTTGAGCAAATCCACTTGAAGCTACTGTAAGAGTCAATACACAAGCGGTAATCGCCGAGCCAAACCAATGAATTCTAGGCACGAAGTTGCTCCTTAATTGGCAGATCATGTTTCGTTACTTTCTTGAAGAAACCCAAACGTCATTCAAAACCGTTCGCCTTCCTATGTCTGGCCATGAATGACGCCATTTTATCTCTGTTCTGCATGTCGATTGGCTTTGTTTCGATGAGTCCAAGGAGCTCGCATTCAGCCTTATCGAGGCGGTTCGAAATCAACATCATCCCCATCGAATCAAATGAGATGAGCCCTCGATCAAACAACGCGTCGAGTGTGGCGACGAGTGGAATTCCGTTGTTCGGATCTAGCCGATCGGCATTGTCGGATTCACGCCATGGTTGGATATGCGATGCGCGAATTGCTTCGACGGTGCTTACTCCCGTTACTGCGCAGCATGCCCTCCATAACTTGAGAACTTGCTTGCGAAATAGACCTTGCCCAAGTCGAGCTTCGATCAACCGCGCCTTTACTGTCGGTGAATCGTTGCCGTTTTGAATCTCTTGTATTTCGGTAGCAAGATCGTGCTCCTTCCTCGGCGGGTTTTGCGCTCTTTCGCCCGCACGCAATCGAGACGCGATGATTTCAAATTGCGAAACGCTCAATGGGAAACATGCAAGTTGGATATCATTAACGGGGATTGGTTCTATTTCCGCAAAGTCACCGCTACCGGCGAGAAGTCCCGGAATTGAAACACCTTTCGGAACAAGTGGAGCCCAGCAATCAACTTCGATTCGTTGTGCATAACGGGCAAGTGGATCTCTCTTGTTCCGCCATTTATCATCAAAATTCTCATAGAAGACGTTGGTGTAGAAAACACGCCCGCGCCGGATGTCATGTGATCGTTTTCGGCTTACGTAGTCCTCAATGTCTCCACTGTGATCCGCAGGCGTCTTGCTTCGGCGAGGTTTAATTACCGTTCCAATGGCGAAAAAACGTCCTCCATTCAGGAATGCAACAAGAGTGTCGCCAACTGCAACATTCTTCATTTGTCGCCAATTGCGAGTCGTTGCACTTTTCTGATGCCCACCTTGATGCCGATTCCCTTTGTCGTCTTCGTATTGATACTGCATCAACCACAGCTTATTGCGAAGCCCATGCTTTAGTTGGCTTTCGCCGTCAAAATTGACACACCAATAGTTTGCCATGATTTCGCCCTCTTAGTGTTTCATGAATCCTGCGACGAACTCATCGACTTCTTGTCCTCGCTCTCCGTTTGCCATGTCGTCCAATGACGCGCGAATTGCGAGCCAGTCTTCGCTCGGAGGTTGCTGCATACGCCATTCATCGAAGAGGTCGTCGATCGAGACAGAGTCTCCTCGCAGCGAGACTTGCTGACGCGCGAAACTCGAAAAGCTTTCGATGAGTTCAACGACTGGCATGACGGGGAACCTCTCTGGCTGCGGCGGTTGCGTTCTTCTTCTCTACTCGTTCAAGACGCATTCCGAGTACTGGCCGACATGAGAAGGCTATGGAGCCAGTACGGGAAGGGAGACGGGCATTCGATGATGGCTCGACTGCGTTCTTGGTGTCAGTTCGCAGTTGAGTCTGAGTCATGCAGCGATGTCTCCTCAGTGAGGTGAGTTCTGCAATTGTGCATCCGAGTGGTCGATGGGGTGATGATGTGACGCACTGTCCGCCAGATCGCAACCGCTCGGCATTGAGGTGCTGCGAAAACCCGCAGGTGCGACACCGTGATTCTGACAGCATTCGTGGCGAAGCTTCTGAGAACGAATGAATGCGAGTCATTGTTTGATGAGAGCCGTATGGACAAGAAACTCTGCCGAACTCAGAACGACGTAGTTCACGGCGTTTTCTCATCGCCATATTTCTGTATTTGTGTCACTGCTTCGCGCAGGAGCCTAGCATTTCTGGAGCCCAAGCATGGGCATGGTTCAAAGTGAGGTCGCAGAGCCGCGCCCGTCAGGAAGCGGAATCCACTGCAAAATAGCCAGAACACCGCTTCCTAACGGGCACGGCTCTGTGACTCAATGCGAGGCCGAAGTGAACCTCGCCCAAACATGAAGACGGCTCCGCCGAAGACCAAAGCGGTGATGAATCACCGCACTCCATAAAGGAAACTCTGTGATGCCTGCTCCAAAGCTCGGAAAGCAATTGAAAGAGAAGATGCTGCGCGGTCAGACCGTCTTCGGCACCTTCTTTCAACACACTGTGAATCCGGCGATTGTCGACATCTTGCCCGATAACGCGCTCGACTTTGTGATCGTGACTGCTGAGCACAATGCACTCGACTTAGCCGAGTTCTTGCCCGTGCGTTACGCACTCGCCGCGAAAGGCATCGCGTGCCTCGCGCGGACTCATAGCCGCGATGAAGATGATGTCTCGAAAGTTTGCGACACCTTTGACGGAGTCGTCGTGCCGTATGTCGAAGACGTTGAGCATGCTCGGCGCTTAGCGGCTGCTGCCGTCTATCGACCTTTGAAGGGAGCGGCTCTTGAACGCGTGCTGAAGGACGGGCATTGGCCGAGCGATAAGACACGCGACTACATCCATAACGACCGCTGCGCGAATACCGTCTTCGTGCCGATGATCGAGTCGCTGAAGGGAGTCGAGAACCTCGCTGAGATCTGCGCGATTCCCGGAGTGAACGCGGTCTTCGTCGGACCGAACGATCTCACAACAACAATGGGTATCCCGAACGAGTACGACCATCCGGATTTGATCGCGATATTGCAGAGGATCATCGACGGCGCGAATCGCTGTCATGTCGCTGCCGGTTGCTGGTTCGGCAAACGCGAGCAAGCCGAACGCACCGTCAAGCAAGGCGCCCGCTTCGTCGTCTATTCGAACGACGGCGCTTTCATGCGCGAGGCAATGGAGTCGGCATTTACGCAACTCCGAAAGGTCTAACGATGCAGCAAAGCCGCAGCCGATAGTCGCCTTTCGCTCTGCGAAAGGGAGTGTCGGCTTTTGCTCCGCAAAAGCTTCCTTTCGCGGAGCGAAAGGCGACTATCAACTGCGTTCGTGAATGCACAAGCCGACAAGAAATCGAGAACACCTCGTACGGAGACGCGGGCTTATCGCGGGACGTAGCTCAGCTTCACGTTGTCGGCTCGCATCTTGCCGATCGCGCCGTTGAGGCCGACTCGGATGATCGCTTCGCGGGCATCTTTCGGGACTTCGATCTTTCGACCCTGCCGCTCCCAACTCGTGCGGCGCGTGAAGGGGCCGACGACGACGTCGGAGATCGGACGACGCACTGAGTCGTAGAAGTGAATGACGAGCGCGGGCTTCTCAAAGGATTGCTCGCCGATCGTGACGGACTCGATCTCGACATCCATCGAAAGATTGACGGTCGCGACTTTGCGTCCGTCGATCGCGAGTCCTTGCAGCATTTGCGACGGGCGACCGAGATCGGCGTTCGTGAACTCTAAGAAGTAGTCACCGTCACGCGCTTCGCCTTTGAGTCGCTCGACCTGCCGCTGATAGTGCCAGTTGTCCGCGCGACCGTCTTGATTGGTGTCGGCTTCGAAGCTGCCGTTGAGCAATTGCGGATGCGCGGGATCGGGCTTGATGTCGCGCAGGTCTTCGGACTTACCGGTCATCGGCACGAACAATGTCGGGATGAGCTTCGTCGGCTTCAGTTGTCCGTTCTGCTTTTCAAACAGATAGAAGACCTGCTGATAACGCTCGCCGAGCGGAATGATCATCTTGCCGCCCTCAGCCAGTTGATCGACGAGCGGTTGCGGCACTTTCTCGGGCGAGCATGTGACGATGATCTTGTTGAACGGAGCTTTGTCGGGCCATCCGAGATAGCCGTCACCGACTTTGCAGAAGACGTTGCTGTAGCCCAGTTTCTTGAGCTTCTTCTCAGCCTCGATGCCGAGCGGTGCAACGATCTCAATCGTGTAGACCTCTTTGGCGAGTGCCGAGAGCACGGCTGCCTGATAGCCGCTGCCGGTTCCGATCTCGAGCACCCGCTCGTCGGGTTGCGGTTCGATCGTCTCCGTCATGTAAGCGACGACGAACGGCGGCGAGATTGTCTGCTGATGACCGATCGGCAATGCCGTATCGACGTAGCCCTGCTTGCGATGCAGTCCGTCAACGAACTCGTGTCGCGGGACCATTCCCATTGATTGCAGCACGCGCTGACTGCGGATGCCTTCGCGAACGAGAACGTCTTGCACCATTCGCGCACGCTCTTCGCGATAGCGTTCTTGAAGCTTGTCTTGCGCGACAGCGACGAACGAACAAGCAACCCAACAACCACAAAGAGCAATGAAACGAGACAGCATCACGATGATCGACTCCGTAATCGTGCGCGGCTTCCAGCCGAAGTGCCGATGAGTGCAACGCACGTCCGCGTGCCTCATTCAACGGTGCGCGATGTTCGTCGTTCTGAAGACGGGACGACGAGCGACAACGCGCGAGCGCGGCTGAATAACGAAGGGCGATAGTTGCCGTGAAGAGAAGTCGGCAGCGTCGTCGGTGCGTGATGGAGTTCCGGGTTCGAGTGACTGTAGTTTGAGTTACTTACTCAGTCAGAACCGGACGGGAAGCAAGAGCTTCCCGAAATTGCGTTCCCAAGCGGAGCTTGGGAACGAGTGAAGCTACGAGTGAAAGAAGGCAGCACGGACTGGAAGTCCATGCTACGGCTTTTCGAGTCTTTCGGGCTTCGGTTTCGCGTCCGCGACTTCGAGCAATTGATGAGGCATCACGAAGTCTTTTTCTCGCTCAAGGCCGGCGGCTTCGAGGGCCGAGCAGAGGTTCGTCCATCCCATGAATTTCGCACTGCGATAGCGGTTAATGCGGACTCGAATGCCGCTCTCATCGCCCGTCGTGCGCTTCGCCAACATGACAACGTCGGGCAAGAGCACTCGCAGCATTTCGCCATTGACTGGGTCTTTTACTTCGTAGCGGTGCTCCTTCACGTAGACCTCGAGCACCGGGAACTTCTCGGGCAATGTGCGTCGCTCGGGTTGACCGGGCTTTGCATTCACGTCAGCCGACTTTGCGGTGCTCGTCTTTGAAGGAGCGGCTGCCGCTTGCTTCGGATCGGCGGTCACGGGCTTCTTCGGATCGACTGTCGTCGGAGCAGCCTTTGTTGGAGTGCCGACCGGTGCGTTCGGGTCTGCTTGTCGCGTTGAAGCGACGACCGTCTTCGGTCCCGTGCCTTCACCGTTTCCGGTTCCTGTGCCGCCTCCGAGCTTGCCGAACAACCCCGAGAAGTAAGCCCCGACTAAGACGCCTGCTGCGACAAGACCGCCTGCGAGTTTGCGTTTCTGCATGACACGAACTCCGAAGAAGAAGAGCGAACGCACTGGCCCAAAAGACGCGTTCTCAACACCCACTGCGAGTCTATGCCTGCTCTCTTGCTCTTTGATAGTTGCGATTCGTCGCGTGCTGCAAGGAGTGAAAGAGTGGGCCGCGTCTTCGCCGGTTTCAGCGATCTGACAGGCAGAGTGGATCTCGCATCTGACTCATTGCATGCCGGTCACAGCAACTCAGCCGACATGTCACGAGACGACGCCGAGCACCGCATTGTCAGTCCGTACGGCGAACAGCAGATGTGTTGATACCGGTACGACGGACTTGTCGTCCGTCGGCGACGAGGCCCGGCGGACTGCAAGTCCGTCGTACAAGAATTCGCCGGTAGGTTCTCAACTGCCCCGTGCCGAGCGAGCCGGTTTGACGCTGCAAGAGGCTGCTCCCAGAATCCGCCGCCCTCCGCGAAACGAGGCTCGTTTCGCCCACAAATCGCTTTTAGTTAGGGAGCAAAATTCATGAAGCGTTTTTGTCTGACGCTCGGACTCGCTGTGTTTGGTGCGAGTTTGGTCGTTCCACTCTTCGCTGCGGCACCGGCGAAAGTTGCTGAGATCATCACCATTGAAGAACTGACGGCTGAAGCCAAAGAACGAGTCGCGAAGCTCGGCGAGTCAGTGGCCAATGAAGAAGCATTTAAGAAGGCACTCGAAGAGAAGTCGGTCGGTCGAGACGGCGGCGTGCTCGCGGTGACGGCTCAAGCGATCGTCGAGCACGACAAAGGCAAAGACAGCGGAATCGCCGGCGCAACACTGCGCGATGCAGGGGTCACGCTGCGTCGCACGAAGTCGTTCGATGATGCGAAGGCCGCAGTTGCGAAAGCTCAAGCAGCTCTCGCCGGAAAGGCTGATCCGGCTGCGGTTGCTGAGTTCTCATGGGCGAAGCTCACCGGCATGCATGCGATGATGGATGAGAACGAGGCGAAGCAGCAGAAGGTGCGACGAGCACTCGCGAAGCCGCGCGATCTGCCGAAGTCGAGTCAGCATGCAGCCGTCATTGCACTGCTTTCATTGGCAATGGAAGAGGACACTCACGAGGTCAAGAAGCCCGAAGAGATTCCTCAATGGAAAGCGATGTCAAAGGACTATCGCGACGTGCTCGCGAAGACGGCGGCAGCGATGCGAGCCAATAAGCCCGACGACGCGAGCGCCGCGTTCAACGGTTCGGCAAAGATTTGCACGGCGTGTCACGAGAAGTTCCGCGACAACTAACTCTACAGCGCACCATGTAGCTGAAATCGTGAGATTTCAGGCATTTCAAGCGTCCGAGATCTGACGATCTCGGCTACGGAAACGCGAAGGTGCGCTGTCGAACTAACTCGGCAGATCGTCATCGTTCGGTCAACGCAGCCGCATTCGCTGAGAGATTCGACGCTGCCAAAGAGCAGCGTTTGATCGACAGTGAATGCGGCTGCTTCGCTTCGGATCGATGAGCATCGGGCGGGGTCTTGCGGGGCGCGGTTTGAATTGAGGTCCTCTCGTTTAACGGCAAGCCGAAGGCGACGGGGTAGAACGGCCTGCAATTAAGGCAAACGCCGACGCCTTCGGCTTGCCGTTAAACAACTCCGTCTGCACCGCGCGAGGTATAAACAACTCAGTTCAGTCGCCTCTTAAATGACGTCTGCTATCCGTTTCTCATCCTCATTCGCGTTGCCCACTCATGAATCAACCGTCGTCTGCTCATGCAACATTGCTCGCTGCGTTACGGCCGGTTCGTCGTCGGCAGCTCGGACGCGAAGCGATGAGACATGCGGTGCTTGCTCTTGTTGCGGCGGCAAGCGTTGTGCTCGTCGTCGGGTTCGTGCGACTCGGGGCCAATTGGGATGTCAGTAAAATGACATGCGGAGCGTTGCTCGTTGTCGCTCCGTTGATGGCGGCGTTGCTCGTATGGCTGCGAGTCGAACCGGTGAACTCGGCAGCAAAGCTCGTCGATCACCATTACGGCTTGAAGGACCGAGTGCTGACCGCGCTCGCGTTCTCGCAAGTGCCAGTGCAATCTGAGTTACAGCAGCTTCAAATTGCTGACGCGATTGAGCGACTGCGAGAGCTCGATCCGCGTGCCGTTGTCCCGTTTCAGTGGCCGAAGTTCGCGAGACTGGCGGCGGTGCTTTCTGTCTCCAGCATCGGCTTGCTCGTATGGCCGCTGAGTCCTCTGCCGGTTGTTGCCGAAGCTGCGAGTCATCCCGGTGTCGATGCCGCTGCGGCAGCGATTGAAGAGGAGATCGCGGACCTCAAAGCACTCGCTGAAGAAGTCGCTGACAAAACGCCCGAGATCAAGACGCTCGCGGAAGAACTTGCTGAGCAACTCAAGGTGATGAAGTTGCCGGGCACTGAGCCGCGACAAGCACTTGAAACGATCTCGGAAATGCAGGCGAAGCTCGCTGAGCAACTCAAAGAGTTGAACCCGGCTGCGATCGACGCACAGATGAAGAACCTCTCGGAAGCGCTCTCGTCCGCTGAGCCGTTTAAGCCCACTTCGGCTGAGATGAAGAAGGGCGACTATCAGAAGGCCGCTGAAGAGTTAGAGAAGCTGAAACGCACCGAACTCGATCGGACTGAAGCTCGCACTTCGAAAGAGAAGCTTGAGGAAGCAGCGAAGTCGATCGACGAAGCGGGACTGAAAGAGCTGAGCGAGGCTGTCAAACAATTGGCGGATGCGGTTAAGGAGAACGATGCCGCGAAGCTCGATGCGGCCGCTCAAGAACTGGCGAAAGAGACGCGCGAGCAAGGCATCCGCAAGCAGATCGGGCAGAAGCTCGGCCGCAAGCTCGGGCGATTGGGCGAGCTGAAGTCGCTCGCTCAGAGTGGCGATCAAGAAGGCAATCGCAACTCGATGCAGAAGGGCAAGAATCAGAAGTCGGAACGCTCGTCTCAAACATTCGGGCAGGGCGAGCACGGCAAGCTCGACGGTGCGAAAACCGAACTCTCAACGACGCGGCAGTTTCAGCAACTGCAAGGCACGCTCGGAGAGGGCGACTCGGAGAAAGAGACGACTCAAGGCGAGCAATCGGAAGAGACCGTCAAACGCAAAGTGCGGGCGACCTTCGGCAAGTATCAGAAGCTCTCGGAAGCGGTACTGGAGAGCGAGCCGATCCCGGTCGGTCAGCGGCAGATGATCCGCAAGTACTTCGAGCTGATTCGTCCCGAAGCGGCGGATGATGACTCTTCAGCAGACGATGCGAAGAAGTGATGATCGTCGTCGATCGTCTTTGCAGCGCGAGGGCTGAGCTTGCGAGCGCGTCTCGAAGTTGATTCGTCCTTCGCCACTTCTGCGCGCCGTGCGCACATCTCTTGAAGACGGATTGCAATCCAACATCTCTGCGTTGTTCGCTCCTCAGCGGTTCAACGTCCGATTTGAACAACCGCAGAGGAACGAAGGTCGCAGAGAAGACATCGCCGGTTTCGCCTATTCCTCTTGGTTGCGAGCGCAGCCAGCTTTAAGGAGTGACAAGCGAGTTTTTTGCTGGTGGGCCGGCGTTCGCGAGCATTGTTTGAATGACGCATCGGCTGCCGTCGCAGTTCTTGCTTGCTCGCGCCGGCACACCGATGACTCGCGAACTTGTCCGCACCCTACGAATCGCACGACCCGCTTTGCTGCTTGCCGAGAAACGCTACTTGCGCGGGTCGCAGTGAGTCGTCAGACTGCCCGCCGTAGCGGCACTCGCTCGCAAGTTGCAACGACGTAGCAAGGACGATGAATCATGGCGCACAAGCTGATTATCGACGCGGACCCCGGTATCGGTGATGCCTTTGCGATTGCTCTCGCAACGCTTGATCCGGCGATTGATTTGATCGCAGTGACGGCGACCGCCGGCTGCGTCTCGGGACCAATTGCCACTCGGAACATTCTCGCGATCAGTGAGTCGGTCAATCCGAAGAAGTGGCCGCGACTGGGTTGCTCTGCGGCTGACCGCCCGCGCTTCCCGAATGCCGAAGAGTGTCATTTTTGTGACCCACTGCGATTGAATGGCCCGAGCGGAATGGGCCGCGTCGAGCTGCCGTTTTCGAAGCTGCACAACCAACATGAATCCGCAAAGGTCATCGTTGATCTCGTCCGTCAGTTCCCGCACGAAGTAACAATTCTGACACTCGGTCCGCTCACCAATTTGGAACTCGCGATTGAACTCGCGCCAGAGATTTTAGACTTACTGCAAGGCATCGTGATTCAAGGCGGTGCGATCTCGATGGGGGGCGATGCGACGCCGGCTTCCGAGTTCAACTTCTACGCAAATGCCGATGCTGCATGGCGCATCTTGCGAGCACCGACAGCAAAGACGCTCGTCCCGCTTGAGACGACCGATCAAGTCGTGCTGACGTTCGACGCCTTCAATCGCCTGAAGCAGATCAAAGGCAACCGATTGCACTTCATCTTTGAAGACCTCTTGCCGTTCTCGCTGCGAGCTCATCATGAGCAACTGGGGCTTGAAGGCATTCCTCTCCGCGAGGTCACCGCGCTCGCGTCGATCACTCAAGAACGCTTCTTTGAGTCGCGACCGATGATCGTCGAGATCGAGACGGACGGACTCGAAACTCGCGGCGCGTCGATCGTTGATCGGCGGCGCGGCTTAACTCGGCAGCCAAACGCCGAAGTCGTGCATGCTGTCGAAGTGCAGGGAGTGCTCGACTACATCAGTCAGATCGTGAAGCTGTCCGCAACGTGACCGGCAGAAACGAATGACGGACTCGCGACTGCAACTCCTGAGGAACACATCCGTTTTGGGGTACGACGGACTTGCAGTCCGTCGCTTC
>CAZNMS010000022.1:0-41035 GCA_964573505.1 uncultured Planctomycetaceae bacterium
TTCGAGTAGCGCAAAGGCCGCTAAACCCCTGGGACAAGCCCAGGGGCGATTTAATAGCGAAAGGCGACTCTCAGACGCGGCTTCGCCGCGATCAATGTGGCCCGACGCTCCGCGTCGGGAGTCGCGACGCGGAGCGTCGCACCACACTGCACGCAAATCGGCACACCGAGATGTCAATCCTCGGGCGCATCAAAACGCGTTCGCTTTACCGATCGAAGGCGCGCTTCATCTGCTTCTGCAAGGCGTCGATGTCTCCGAAAGCCGAGCGGAATTCGGCTGCTCGTTCTTCCTTTGAGTCCCACTGCAAGAGCGGCTTCGATTGGATCAACTGCAAGAACTCGACGTACTTCGTCGGCTGAGTCTTCAGCAGGTGATAGGTCAGAGCCCATGCTTCGGCGTAGGCGTGCGGGATGTCGTCGGGCTGAGCGAATCGCTCATTCGATTGCAGCAACGAGGCGAGCCATTCTCCCGATGCGCGACCTTTCTGACCGAGCCGATATTGCTTGAGTCGCGCCGGGTTCGATTTACCGACAGCCTTTGCGGCGTCTTTCGCTTGCAGATCAACGGTCTCGAAGACGTTCGCCATTCCCTCGGTCAGCCAAACCGGTGCGTCGGAGTAACGCTGATGCAGGCCCGAGTTGTACGCGACTTGATGCACTCCCTCGTGCAGCAGCGTTGCAAGCACGGCGGGATTGGCGGCACTCACGCGTTGCGCGTCGGTCGTTGTTCGCAACGGCGGTGAACCGGGCTTACTGAGGAAGTCGAACAGCGCGATGCGATTGGTCGTCATCGAGTAGTAGCCGGTGCCTCTTGTCGCCAGTGGGTTGCCGTCGGCGACTCCGTACTTCGCGAACTCGGCTTGCGACGCGAAGACGAGCACGACCAATGGCTGCTCGGTCGGTGTCAGCTTTAATTCATACTGCTGCCAGTATTCGTGAAAGACCGATTGCAGCTTCTCTAAGGTCTTCCCGGCCCACTCAGCGACGACCGCGTTGCCATTCGTCGCAACGAGATAACGCTCGGTCGACACAAAGCTGAGCTTGCCCGTCAGTCCGAGCGGCGCGAGTTCTCGCTCGAGCGTTGCTTTGAGTTCATCCGACTTGAGATGCCGGAACTCGGTCTCGAGGGCAGTGACGCTCTGCAAGTGCTTCGCGGGAGCCGTCCAATACTTGCCGTCCGCCGCTTCAAGAAGCAGACCGCCATCAGCAGCCTTCACCAGCACGCGGCCGCTTACCGTGCGTTCGGCTTGCTTCTCATCGCGCAGCACGGCGCTGACATGTGCCCCGACTCGGGTTGCTTGAGGATCATCCGCAACGGCATGCCCTATGAGCGTGTGCCACAAGCAGAGCGCCATCCCAGCATAAGAAATGAGACGAAGCAGCGTCATCAACAGCTCTTTCGTAAGGCAGTGCGACCGAAGGCGCGAGCCGGAGTTGTCCGACTCGTCGCGAAGCGCTGCCTCATCCTCGCTGAGATGCCGCATTGCAAGCACGTGATTCGGAAAGACGCCGCGCGAAGGTGAGCGCAGCCGCGTTTCGTTTTGTCGCACTGTTAGTTCTACAGCGCACCATGTAGCTGAAATCGTGAGATTTCAGGCATTTCAAGCGTCCGAGATCTGACGATCTCGGCTACGAAAACGCGAAGGTGCGCTGTCGAATTAGGTGCGTCCTCCGGCAAACTCGCTCGGGAGTCTCGCTGTATTAACAAGTACAACTGCAGTGAGACCAGCAAGAGGTGTAACAACAACTCCGCTCTCTGCGGGGACTTTAGCCGCACAGAACGCAGCGCGATCGGGCACTTCTCGTTCGAGGCCGTTGCGGAAAACAGGTTTAGTGATCGTCACATTGAAAATCGCGCAGGACGGCTGCCTTCGGCCGTCTTCTGTCGGGCAAAACACATTCGGCCGAGGGCGGCCATCCTACAACGCTGCGCGAATCACGACCTGAAGATCAATAACTGCGAGCCTCGGACGAGCGGGGACTTCGGTCTCCCACTGATCGCGATCAGTCGTCTCCTTTTCCGCCGTGAGATAAATGGCAACAGTGGGCGGTCAGCTTCCGTGAAGCGAAAGGTGACCATTGAATCGCGACGAAGTCGCTTAAGGAGAACGCAACCGTCATGAAGACACTATTAGTGCTCCGTCACGCAAAGGCCGAAGAGGCGTCCGTCGGGCAATTGGACTTTGACCGAGATCTCACAAAGCGCGGCAAGAGCGATGCAGAAGCCGTCGGCAAATACCTCTTAAACAACGAACTCGTTCCGAATGCGGTGATCGCATCTGCTGCGAAGCGCACTCGTAAGACTGCGAAGCGAGTGGCCGAAGCGATGCAGTTCACGGAGGCGGTCATCGAAACGTCGGATCTCTATGACGCCGGTTTGCAGCAGATCGTCGAAGTGGTGCATCACATTCCTGAGACCGCAGAGTCGGCGTTAATTGTCGGACACAATCCGGGCGTTAGTGACTTCGTCTCGAAGTTCGGAGCGACTCAAACATCGTTCCCGACAGCAACCGTCGCGCTGCTCAAGCTGCCGATCGTTTGTTGGAACGACCTCGCACTGTCGACGACAGGAGAACTCGTCAGCTTATGGAGACCGCAGAGTGAGTGATGGCTCGTGCTGACGTCGGTCAAACAAAGAGGCCCGTCGGAGAAACCCGACGGGCCTTTTCGTTAGTCGAGCGGCAGATGGCTGCTTACCGGTACGACGGACTTGTAGTCCGTCGAAGACGAAGCCCGACGGACTACAAGATCGACTTTTGCCATCGTTTTGGAGTGCGGTAATTCATTACCGCTTTCTATTTCGCCGGAGGCGTCTTTTTTGAACGACGACACCTGCAAGTCATGACCGAAAAAGTGCAACTCAGGCTGGCGCGAATCGCAGGCGTCGGTAAATCGACGCACTACGAACAGCAAAAATCGACCTAAGGGATTGTCGGTGAATTGCTTCCCGATTCGGTGATTGCTCTCCGTCCGGCTTGCCCGGACGGGAGTCACGACTGGTCGGCTATTTCCTCGCATCGGTAGCTGGCCAATCGTTGCTTCCGTCCGGACAAGCCGGACGGAGAGCGAAGACGAACGGTGACTCCTCGCGTCGTAGCCGACCAGTCGTTGCTCCCGTCCGGGCGAGCCGGACGGAGAGCGAAACCGGGAAGTTATTTCCCGACTCTCCCTAAGTCCGTCCTACTGCGGGCCACCAGTCAATCCTTATCTGCCTCTCAGCATCAACTTCACACTCACGAGGACCGCAACATGCCGCTGCGTTTTTCTACTTCTGAATTGGCAAGTGCGGCTGCTCAATGGCAGCAGTGGTTTCAGCCCGCGAAGTCGGTCGTTGCTTTCACCGGCGCAGGCATCAGCACCGAGAGTGGCATTCCCGACTTTCGTTCGCCCGGCGGCGTATGGGCGACGAATCGGACGATCTACTTCAATGAGTTTCAGATGAGTGCCGAAGCGAGGTTCGAGTACTGGCGGCAAAAGGCAATCGCTCATCGCGACTTCATGATCGCGACTCCGAACATCACGCATCGCACGCTCGCTGATTGGGAGCGATCGAGTCGCTTACGAGGAGTCATCACTCAGAACATTGACGGTCTGCATCAAGAGGCCGGCAGCAAAAACGTTCTTGAGTTGCACGGCACGGCGAGATTCATTGCGTGCTTGAACTGCTCATGGCGAGAGCCGGCGGATCAATGGGTTGAGCAATTCGAGCGGGAGCAACGAGTGCCCGACTGCCCGGCCTGCGGCGGACTGCTCAAGCATGCGACCGTTTCGTTCGGGCAATCACTGCCGGAAGACGTGCTTGAAGCGGCGGTCGAATGGGCCAGTGAATGTGATTTGTTTCTGGCGCTCGGCTCATCATTGGTCGTCGAACCGGCAGCGAGTCTGCCCCGACTCGCGCGGCAAGCCGGAGCGAAATTAGTCATCGTGAATCGCGACGCGACGCCGCTCGACAATTTGGCGCGAATGGTCGTCAACGCGCCGCTCGGTGAGTTCTTCGAAGCAGTCGCGCGGGCAAGTGCCGAGTGACTATTCAGAGAGGCTCTCGACATTGAGCAGAGCAGATGACGGACGAGCGCGGCCATCAACGCGAGGTGCGCGAGTCGCGATGTCGGCAGAGTTTGCCCGATCGGTGCGCGCCGCCTGTCAAACCTTCGCGGTCGTTCTCACGTTACCGGCGACCTCATCACGGACCTCAGGCAAAGCGTTGAAACTTCTTGACCCTCGGGGACGTCACGGGGATTCTGCGGCACACTTAGCAGGATCGTCGGTGCGGCTTGAAGTGTGTTGAGAGCCGCTTCGCAATTGCGTTCTGTTGGCGATTCGAGATTCACAACCGGTCCGAGCTGACTCGACTGTCTTTCGTCCGAGGCGATCAGGAGATTTTTTATGTTGCGTCCGATGCGTCAGGCTTTTGGCTTCCGCCACTTCAAGAGTTTCGCAGCGGCAGCGTTCGCAGCGGCGGCGATGAGCGGGCTTGCTCAAGCGGCAGATGCCGGTCGACAGACTCAAGTCGCGGCGCACTTGCAGTTCGGTGAGTTTGCTCGCGCCATCGAAGTCGCGAAGGCAGCCGCTGACCCGAAAGAGAAAGCCGACTTGCTCGCGATGGTCGCTGATGCCCAATTGCGAGCCGGTGATCCATCAGCCGCAGGCGGCTCGATTCGGCAGATTCCGAATGTGCCTCAGCGCCAGCAAGCCGGTCGGCAAGTCACGAATCAGCAAGGACTCAATGGCGGTATCGCCGTCGACTTCCAGTCGCTCATTCAGTTGATCATGGAAGAGACGAGCGGCGGATGGGAAACCGACGGTTCGGGTACCGGCACCATCACTCAGAATCAGCAGGGTGTGCGCGTCGATCCGCAAGGCGTACTGGCAAAGCTCTCAAAGGAAGAGAACTCCGGTCGGCTGAAAGATCTCGGAGTGAAGGCGCGAGAGGCGTTGCTCAATGACGAGATCTCGCAACTCAGTGACATGCGCGTGATCTCGTTGACGCGGCTTGAGCGATCAGTCGCCGCGCGATTGGCTGAAGGCAAGCCGATCGTCGAGTCGCAAAAGCTCATGGGCGGACTGACGAAAGTGACGAACGTCTTCGTCTATCCCGACCTCGGTGAAGTCGTGATCGCCGGACCGGCTGAAGGATGGCGCTACAACGATGAGGGCGTGCCGGTCGGAGTGAAAAGTGGCCGTCCCGTTTTGCAGTTGGATGACTTCGTTGATGTGCTGCGATCGTTCTCGACGAATAGCGGCTCGCAAGTCTTTACGTGCTCGATCAACCCGAAGCCCGACGGACTCAAGCAACTCAAAGAGATGGTCGAACGATCGAACGCTCGCGGCCCGCTCGCAGCCGGGGCGGTCACAGGTTGGACGAAGCAGTTGCAGTCGGCACTCGGCAAGCAAGACATCGTCTACTCGGGCATCAATCCCGAGAGTCGCGTCGCTCGCGTGATCATCGAAGCTGACTACCGCATGAAGTTGATTGGCATCGGCAAGTCGGCAAACGACGCGAAGATCCCGAGCATCTTTGATCTGATGACGGTCGCCGAGCAGAAGTCGAGCAAGCTCGATGCGCTGCGATGGTGGCTGACGATGAAGTACGACTCGATTCAGCACTCACCCGACGGCAATAGCTATGAGCTAGTGGGTTCATCGGTGCTGTGTCAGTCCGAGAATCAGTATCTCGACAGTCTCGGCCAGCAAGTGCAGACGGGGCAGACAGACGGAGCGAATCGCCTCTTCGCCGAGAACTTCACGAAGCGATACGAAGAATTGGCGAAGTACGACCTCGTGTTTGCGGACTTGAAGAACGTCTTCGATCTCGCGCTCGTTGCGTCGCTCGTCCACAATCAAGGTGCGGCAAAGAAGGCCGGATGGAGCTACGGAGTCTTCGCGGCTGACGGCCTCTATGAAACCGCTCGCTTCGAAAAGCCGCGTGAGGTTGACTCCGTCGTGAATCATCGCGTCTATCGAGGTCGTGACATCGTCGTGCAGGTAGCAGGCGGCGTGCGTGCGGACCTCGGAGTTGTGATCAACGATCAGTCGTTGTTCCGCGAGTCGGCAAAGGCTGCCGCAACGTCGGACAAAGCCGAGTCGAAAAAAGACGTCGCGCCGAAACGATGGTGGTGGGACGCGAAGTAAGAATTCTGACACCAGATGAATTCAATGACGAGTCGCTGTTGTTGGTCGTAGGCCGATAGCAGCGACTCGTTTCGTTTTGGCTGTCGAGTAAAACTCGCGCCGTGCTGACGTCGCGTCAGCGCGACTCTGCCGAATGGCATTGAGTAAGAACGCTTTCGCTGACCGCTGAACTTCGAGTGTTTGCTATGTCCGATTCATCGCCGCAGGCGCCATTGCCGATCACGATCAGCCGCACCCGCATCGGACTGATTGCTGCTGCTTGTTTGCTGATCGCGATTGGCCTGCGCTTCGGACGTGACCGAAACGAGAATCTCGAACTTTGGGTCGCGGGCTTCGGCCGCGCGGGTTTGTTGATGGGCGCTCTCTGGATCGCGATGCCGGGCAAGTCGCTTGAGAACGCGGCGGCGAAGCTCACTCCGCAGACGGCACTCGGAGTTCTGTTAGCTGTCGTCGCAGTTTGTGCGCGACCTCAATACTTGCTGCGAATGATCCCGGTGTTTGTGGCGCTCGGCACGGTCGCGCATTACTTGAAGCCGAAACCGAAGCCGCCCGCAGAGCGGCCTGACCGCAGCTCGTGGCGCTCGTGAGCGGGCCATGGTTCGTAGCCGGTCTGCGATCCCCCGCTTGAAGCCGGAAATACGAACGTCGCGAGAGTTTGCTCATCGCCGGGATGTAGTTCGCGTTACTCAGCGTTTTGAGAAGAGAGATCGGGCGGCTCTCGTCTGACGTCGAATCGCTTTGGCGGAAAGGCCGTTTCACGCTGCGAGTCGGGATGAAATCGCGACCGATGAGGGGCGTTAGTTAATTTGGCGGCGCGGACTTAGCATCCCGCCCCTTTCCTCACTCTTTGGTTCGGCGGCGTACTTGCTCACATGACGGATCGACTGGCTCATCTCAACCCGGCTCAACGCGAAGCCGTGCTCACACTCTCGGGACCATTGCTCGTACTCGCAGGCGCCGGGACCGGCAAAACGCGAGTCATCACGCACCGCATGGTCGAACTCATTCGCGGCGGCACTGCTCCTGATCGCATTCTGTCGGTCACCTTCACGAATAAAGCCGCGAAGGAAATGCTCGAACGCACGCAGCATCTGCTCGGCAAAGGGCAGAAGAAGCGACCGCTGATTTCGACCTTTCACTCCTACTGCGTGAAGGTCTTGCGCCAAGAGATTGAAGTGCTCGGCTATCCGCGCACCTTCACGATCTATGATCGAGGCGATCAAGAATCTGCCGCGCGAAAAGCCTTGCGCGACGTGCGCGTGCCGGACTCGTCGCTCAGTCCCGAAAACCTGCTGTCGATCATCAGCAAGTGGAAGATGAATGGCATTCGTCCCGACTACGCGGCGACGCACGTCGACAACGATCTCGAGTACCTCGGAGCTATTGGCTATCGGAAGTACCAATCAAACTTGCGCGCGTGCGGAGCAGTCGACTTTGACGATTTGCTGCTGCTAACCAATCAACTCTTCGATGAATGTCCGGCAGCGTTAGAGCGCCAGCAGTCGCGGTTCGATCACGTGCAAGTCGACGAGTATCAGGACACGAACGGCTCTCAGTTTGATCTCATCGAAGCATTGGTGCGGCCTCATCAGAACATCTGCGTCGTCGGTGATGACGATCAATCGATCTACGGCTGGCGCGGAGCTGAGGTCACTCACATCCTCGGCTTTCATCAGCACTTTGAAGGAGCAAAGGTCGTTCGACTCGAAGAGAACTACCGCTGCACCGATGCGATTTTGGATCTCGCAAACCGACTCGTGAAGCACAACAAAGGTCGGCACGACAAGACGCTCAATGCGCATAAGCCCGCTCAAAGCCCCGTCCGCATTCGCGAGTACGAAGACGAGACCTGCGAAGCCGAGCAAGTGGTTGCCGAGATCAAATTTTTGATCGAGAAGAAGAGCGTGCCCGCTCAAGAAATCTGCATTCTCGTGCGGACGAACGAGCAACCGCGTCCCTTCGAAACTGAACTGCGTCGGCAAGGAGTGCGCTACGTGATGATGGGCACGCAGTCGTTCTTCGATAAGCGCGAGATTCGCGACGTGCTCGCGTACCTCAAAGCGATCGAGAACCCGAAGGACGAGAACGCCCTGCTCCGCATCATCAACGTGCCGTCGCGCGGCATCGGAGACACGAGCGTCGAAAAGCTCCTCAAGCGAGCGGTCATTGCCGGAGTCTCATTGCATGACGCCGTGCCGCTCTCATTGGCTGAAAAAGAAATTACACCGAAGACTGCGGCCGCGATTCATGACTTCTATCGCATGCTTCTGCGTTACCGAGAACAGCTCCGCTCAAACCCGCGCGACATCGCGCTGCTGACCGAGCAACTGCTGACCGAGATCAACTACGACTCGGAAATCGAGAAGCAATACAAGACCGAAGACATGCAGGTCGCGCGCGGCGAGATCCTCGAACAATTCCTCGACTCGCTGCGCACCTATGCGAGTCGTGCCGACGAGCCGTCGCTCAGCGGGTTTCTCGATGAGATCACGCTCGATGATCGCCCCGACAACGAGAAAGAAAAGAAGCTCGAACAAGAGGCCGTCAAACTCATGACGCTGCATAGTGCGAAGGGACTCGAGTTCCCCCGCGTCTATATGGTCGGACTCGAAGAGGGCATCTTGCCGCATAAGCGATCGCTCGAAGCCGAAGGCAAAGCGATCGATGAAGAGCGGCGTTTGTGTTACGTCGGCATTACGCGAGCAATGGATCATCTCGCGATCACGCGCTGCGCTCAGCGTCGCAAGTGGGGCAAGATGAAGCTCTCAACGCCCTCACGCTTCATCCGCGAAATGCTCGGCATCGACGGCGAGTTGCCGAAGTAGTCGCGCGGCTTGCTCGCAGTGTGGCGCAACGCTCTGCGTTGCGACTGCCGACGCGGAGCGTCGGACCACAATGGATGCGGTCGCGCTATGTCTGCTCGCGATCGAGCCACTTCGGAAGCTGTTGAGGTTGCGCGTTCGCGAGCCGATCAAGCAGCGCGGCGGGCTCCTTTTCAACGATCAGTAATTGTCGGTGTTGTGCTTTGAGCAAGCGCGTCTCGACGACGTGATCGAGGAACGACAAGAGCAAGTCGAAGAAGCCGGCGACGTTCAGCACAGCATATGGCTTCGCATGCAGACCGAGTTGCCCCCATGTCCAAATTTCGAAGAACTCTTCGAAGGTGCCGATCCCGCCGGGCAGCGCAATAAAGGCATCGCTTAATTCGGCCATCAACGCCTTTCGCTCGTGCATCGTCGCAACGACGCGCAGCTCGCTCAGTCCTGCATGCCCGACTTCTTTATCGAGCAAGAACTGCGGGATGACTCCGATGACGCGACCGCCAGCAGAGAGCACCGCATCTGCAAGCTCTCCCATCAAGCCGACACTGCCGCCGCCATAGACCAATCCGATTCCGCGCTCAGCCAGCATGCGTCCCAATTGACGAGTCGTCTCGACGATCTCGGGATTCGAACCGGAACTGGAACCGCAAAACACACAAACCGTCCGCATGCCGGAGTCCTCTGTCAGAAAAATTGCAGGCATTGCCATTGAGGAATGCGCGAAAACTAAAGCGAGCCTTCATCAGTCACGCGTCAATGTTGTCTACGGTGCGTTGCCGCGACGAGGCCTGACGGTCTGCAAGTAGCATGGGCTTCTAGCCCGTGCTCAAGGTTAAGAATTTGGGTGGCACGCCCTGAGTACGCGAAGGGCGTGTTCATGGAGCAGAGCGCCACGCCCTTCGAGTACTCAGGGCGTGCCACCCGAAAATCAAGAATTGATGACGCCGCTAGCCCGTGCTGAATGGCAACCAGCACCCGAACGCCAAGATTTCAAAAACGGCACGGACTGGAAGTCCATGCTACTTGAGAGACAACGAAGGAGCGTCTGCTTGTAAGTCAGTGCGAGCTTGTCCGTAGCTGACGAATCTCAAACGCCGTCCTGCACGCGTTTCAGAAGCCATCTGCTCATTTCGATTCTTGCTGGCCCAACATGCCGTTAGTCTTCTGCCCCAACCATCGACCGCCCTCGGAATCTGGGCGGTTCTGTCAGTTCCCACCAATGAGACGCTCAAGGATGAATCCCGTATCTCAATTCGTCTCCGACCCCTCGCTTGCATCGACGATGCTGCCCGGAGCACATCGTTCCGATGGCACTGACGGGCAACTTGAGTATCTCAAGACGACAACGTCGGTGAGTTGGCGCGTCGAGTATCAGCTCATCAAGCGACTCGGCGCCGGCGGACAGGGAGTTGTTTATCTCGCGGAGAAGTGCGGAGCAGAGGGGCTCGTCTTGCCGGTGTCGCTGAAGTTCTTCGCGCCGGAGAAATACAAAGATCATGCGACCTACATCGAGGACATGGGGCGCGTCGCTCGAATCGCGAGCAAGGTCGCGATGATTCAGCAGGATCACATTCTCGACGTGCATAACTTCGTCGAGTTCGACGGGATCCGCGTGATGGTGATGGAGTGGGTCGACGGCTACGACCTCGACTTTCTCACGGCAGTGAAGACGTATGCGCGACTGCGCGGCAGCGTTGAAAACGATCGTTGGGACTACCTCAACAACGTCGTTGTGACGATGGGCAAACAGAAAGCTCGACTGCAACCGGGCGTTGCGATTGCCGTGCTCAGCGAATGCTTGTCGGCGCTCTCGTCACTGCATCGCAATGGGATCATTCACGGAGACGTGAAGCCCGCGAACATCATGCTGAAGCGAACGGGCAACGCGAAAATCATCGATATGGGCTCGGCCTGCGAGAACGACGACTTGCGCGGCCTCCGTCCGTTCACGCCGCAGTACGCTGCTCCGGAAGTGCTTGAGAAAGGTCTTGTCACTCCGCTCTCGGACCTCGCGAGTTTGGGATATGTGCTCGTCGAGATGCTCTCGGGCCAATCGCCCTTCGGCACAATGACGGACTATGCGTCGCTCATTCGCGCCAAGCAGAACTTCGCTGACGTGCTGCCGACTCTCTTGCCGCCTGAGATCCAACAAAGCGAAGCCTTGATGCAATTGGTGACGGGTCTTGTCTCGCCCGAACCCGAGATGCGTCGCCGTATGGAAGACGCCGCCGACGAGTTGCAGTTGTGTGCCGCCGAATTTCAGCGCGAGCTCGTCGCCGGAAATCTGTCGAGCCAATACGACATGGAGATCCGACTGTGGCTCGATGATCTCGTCGCCTGATGCGGGGATTGATCGCCCGAGAGAGTCGCCTTTCGCTCTGCGAAAGGCAGCTTCTGCGGAGCAAGAGCCTCAAAAGAAAATCCCTTTCGCAGAGCGCAAGGCGACTATCAGCACGACACTCAATCTGCCTCTGCCTTCTGCACGCGCAGCGCGAGGAGTTTTTTCGACATCTCCCTTCTCCCGCGCGGGTCGACTGCTCAAACTCCCCCCGCTTTGTCGAGCGTTGTTCGGCTCGGCAAAGCGGTACTTTTCGGGGGTAATAAAAGATGCAACGCACTGCGTTTTGGCTCTGTTTCTTAAGTGTCATTTGGGGGGCGTTGCCCGGTGCGTTTGCCGAACAGGATCGTGATCCTGCCAAAGAGAAATTCTTTGAGGCGCAGGTCCGACCGCTCCTGATTGCGAAGTGCGTGAAGTGTCACGGCGAGTCGAAGACAAAGGGCGGACTGAGGCTCGACTCGCGCGAAGGGCTGCTTGATGGCGGCGAGTCCGGTGTCGTTGTTGTTCCCGGCGATCCGAAAAAGAGCCCGCTGATCGAGGCCATCAATTACGAGTCTTTCGAGATGCCGCCGGACGGCAAGCTGTCGAAAGAAGAGATCGCGATCTTCACGAAGTGGGTCGAAGACGGTGCCTATTGGCCGATCGAAGCAAAAGCGGCGAGCGGCAAGCGCAGCGGCAAAGGCATCACCGACGACGATAAGAAATGGTGGGCCTTTCAGCCGATCGCGCGGCCTAAGGCACCTCAGCATCCGAACGATTCATGGTCGCGAAACGACATTGATCGCTTCCTCTTAGCGAAGCTGCAGAGCACGCAACTCACGCCTGCGCCGGAAGCCGATCGAGCGACGCTCATTCGACGAGTGACGTTCGATTTGATTGGTCTCCCGCCGACTCCAGAAGAGATCGCTGCGTTCGTCAACGACGAGTCGCCGCAGGCTTATGAGAAGCTCGTTGATCGGCTGCTCGCGAGCGAACGCTATGGCGAGCGGGCGGCTCGGCAGTGGTTTGATCTCATTCGTTACAACGAGTCTGACGGCTATCGCAAAGACGACTTTCGCCCCGATATGTGGCGCTATCGCGACTATGTCGTGAGGTCGATGAACTCGGATAAGCCGCTCGCTCAATTCATCACCGAGCAGATCGCCGGTGACGAACTCGATCCTCAAAACCCCGATGCACTCACTGCGACCGGGTACTGGCGGCTCTATCTCTATGAGTACAACCAGCGCGACGCGCGGACTCATTGGCAAGCCATTCTCGACGAACTGACGGACGTTACGGGCGAAGTCTTTTTGGGCTTCTCGCTCGGTTGTGCGAAGTGTCATGACCACAAATTCGATCCGCTGCTGCGAGCCGACTACTTCCGCATGCAGGCGTACTTCTCGTCGATCTTGCCGCATGACGAGACGCCGGTTGTTGAAGCGGCTCGCTTAGCAGAGCACCGCCGCAAGCAAGCCCAATGGGAGCAAGCGACGGCTTCTATTCGGGCGGAGATCGACAAGATCCGCGAGCCCTATGTCGCGAAGGCGCGTAAGTCGGCCGTCACAAAGTTCCCGCCGGACATTCGAGGCATCGTCGACAAGCAGGCGTCCGAACGCACCGCCTACGAGCATCAATTGATGGACCTCATGAATCGGCAGATCTATCTCGAAGTGGATAAACCGAAGCTGAAGGACGACGACAAGAAACGCTTCGATGAACTGACCGCCGAACTGGCGAAGTTCGATGCGTTCAAACCCGAAGTGCTGCCCGTCGCGATGACGGTGAGCGACGCGAGTGCCGTGCCCGCGAAGACGATCATGACCGGCGACCGCAAAGAACGAGACGTGCTACCCGGCATCTTGTCGGTCCTCAATCCTGAACCGGCAAAGATCGAACCGCTTGTAACCGGCGTTACATCAACCGGACGCCGTGCGGCACTCGCAAAGTGGCTGACCTCGCGCGAGAACCCACTGACTCCGCGCGTGATGACGAACCGCATTTGGCAGCAGCACTTCGGCAGTGGAATCGTTGCGACATCCAGTGACTTCGGGCATCTCGGTGAGCTGCCGTCGCACCCCGAACTGCTCGACTGGCTGACATCCGCCTTCATCGACAGCAACGGCAGCTTCAAGTCGTTGCATCGGCTGATCGTCACATCGGCGGCCTATCGACAGTCCTCTAAGCATCCTCAACCGGAACTCGGTCAGCGCGTCGATCCGATGAATCGCCTGCGCTGGCGCTGGGATGTGCGACGGCTCGATGCCGAGCAAATTCGCGATGCAATGTTGGCGGCTTCGGGAGAACTCGATCTGAAGTCCGGCGGCCCGAGCGTCGATGCGAAATCCCCGCGCCGCTCGGTGTTTACGAAGCTCATGCGAAACAGTCCGGATCCGCTCTTAGCGTCCTTCGATACTGCGGACTTCTTCAACAGCACCGCCAAACGCAACGTGACGACGACTCCCAATCAGTCGCTGCTGATGGTCAATGGCGACTGGCCGATGTCGCGCGGCAAAGCTTTCGCAAGTCGCATCGCGACGGCGATCACGAAACGCTCGCCGGGCACTGATCCGCATCTCGCCGCCGTTCAAGCAGCATGGCGCTTAGCCTATGGCCGCGAGCCCGATGAAGCCGAAGTCGCCTCGACGGTCGCGTTCCTCAAGCGAGCACCGACAAGCGAACCGAAGCCCGAACCATTAACCGAAGCGCTCACGGCAAACTTCACGGCAACATCGAGCCCCGCTGCCAACATCATTGGTTCGAGCGGTGCTCCTCAGTGGCGGATGGACGGCAAGAACTTCAAGTTCGATGGCGACTTCACGATCGAAGCAACGGTCATGCTGAAGTCGCTCTACCCCGACGCGAACGTGCGAACGATCGTCTCGCAGTGGGACGGCAATAACGCGCACGCCGGATGGAACTTCGGCGTGACGAGCACGAAGTCGAAGCACGAACCCCGCAACTTGATCCTGCAACTGATCGGCGATCATGCAACATCCGGGAAGCTCGCCTATGAGGTTGTGCCGTCGAATCTGCGACTCGAACTCGATCGCCCGTATGCAGTCGCTGTCAGCGTGAAGCTCGCGCGCGGCGAGACCGGCGAAGCGCAGTTCTTCGTCCGCGATCTCTCAACGCCGAGCGGCAATTGGCAATCAGTGACCGTCGCGCATCACATCAAATCGCTCGATCCGAGCACGTTCGTCGTTGTCGTCGGTGATCGAGACGCCTCGATTCGCAGTCGCTGGGACGGGCTCATTGATGACGTGCGACTGACTCGCAGCGCTCTGCCGCTCGAACAACTCGGCGGCAAATCATCCGCCGAGCACGCCGTCGCCCACTGGTCCTTCAACGGCTCAACCGCCGGAGCAAACAGCACCGCTGCCGAGCGGCACCTCAACGCGATCGCAACCGCAACGCCCGCTGTAACGACTCCTACAGCCGGAGGAGTCTCCGCCGCCGTCCTCGCAGATTTGTGTCACGTGCTGCTGAACTCGAACGAGTTTCTCTACATCGACTGAGGATGGATAGTTGACCGCTATGACGCATTTTGAATGTCCGCTTTGTGAGAACGAGGCTCTTTACCGAAACGACCCCAATTCGAGCGTCTCGGGCAATTTCGCTTGTGAATGCAAGCGATGCGGCACGTTTCGCGGAACAACACTGGGCCTGTCGTCTCTGAGCGTCTCTTGTGCTCCAGAGGAAAAGTCCTTGCTTGCTGGTGCTGTAAGAGAACGCACCGATCTCGGACTCGATCCATTGTCCTTCGTCAATCACGAATCGATTACCGAGCATTTGGTTGGGGCACCAAAACGCGTCTCGGAAAAGGCACTGAAGCTGTTGGCTGCGATCGAGCGCCGAACAAAGCAGTTTGGGCAGCACATTGAGCTTAACGAGGCCGCTATTCCGTGGGCCTATGCAAGCAACGAAACCGAACTGATCTATCTGACAAAGCACCTCTGCACCCTCGGCTGGGTTTCTTCGTGTGAGGACGAGACGTTCGAAGATTTCGGTAACTATGTCGTTTCACCACTCGGCTTCGAGATCCTAGAGACACGTGCCAAAGCAAGAGCGGATTCGTCGGAAGCTTTTGTGGCTATGTGGTTCCACAATTCAGTCAATGAGGCATTTTGGCAAGGTCTTGCTGCAGCGATTTCTGACTGTGGGTATCGGCCCGTGCGAATTGATCTTGAACAGCACAACGACTGCATTGTCGATCGCATCATCGCAGCGATTAACGAGTCACGATTTGTCGTTGCGGACTTCACCGGTCATCGGAATGGCGTCTACTACGAAGCTGGCCGCGCCGAGGGACAGGGGATCCCGCTCATTCGCACGTGCCGGGCGGACGCGATCGACGATGCCCACTTCGATATCAAGCACATGAATATCATTTCGTGGTCAACGCCGGCGGAACTTCGCGAGCGGTTGAAGAACCGGATCTTGGCGACGATCGGACGAGGACCCGAGAAGCCTGTTCTTGGTAGCGAACCGGTTTAATGTCGGGACGCCAGAACCAACGAAGGGAACAAGTCCGATGACTGACGGCGCAATGAACCCCGCTCACGTTGATGCGACGAACCAAGTGCCGCACGTAACCGGCGACAACGAGGCGAACGCCGTCCCTCTTGATGAGACATTGTACTTGTTGCGGAGCGAGGCGATGCGCCGTCGACTGATAGAAGCCGCAGCTCGAAGGGACGGGATGTCGCTTGAAGAAGCGTGCGAGAGACTCCGTCTTTGAACCGTTTGAGAAAGCGCAAGCTCCGTTGCGACTCCAATCTCACCTTCGCCTGCATCGAGGCATCGCATGAACGCACTCCGGCAAGCAGTCTTCAATTTGAGCCCGGACGAGAAGCTCGCGCTCGTGCAAGACCTTTGGGACGACCTTGCGACAGTGCCATCGAATGTTCCTCTGCCTGATGGACTCAGCAAGGAACTCGATCGCCGTGAAGCGCGGCTTAAGGCAGATCCGCAGACCGTCAGTTGGGATGACGTCAAAGCGTCGATTCGCGCGAAGTACGGCGCGCCAGAAATCGGGGACTCAGGCGCGCGTCAGTAGGTTGCGATCCGGTCGCACCAGTCGGCGGGAGCGCGGTCGCTGCGAGGGAGCGACTGCTCGTCGCACGGACGCCGCACTTGCGGTTCGCTCGGGACGGATTCCCGATCTGCGGGACCGAGTTGGGGTTTTGGGGAAACTTTTCTGATTACGCTGAAGATTCCGGCGGGCAAATGCCGATTCAAGAGAGTGATGCGAGGCGCTTTGGGCCTCGCGGGACTGGCGGCGAGATGCTGCCTGACGCAAATACCCCAAATTCACTCAGTCAGAATCATGCTCTACGGCCTCTACCTCTCAGCTCAAGGCGCGGACGTTCAATCGCTCCGACAAGACGTGCTCGCGAACAACATCGCGAACGCTTCGACGACCGCCTTTAAGCGAGACTATGCCGTCATTCAGGGGCATCCGACTTTCGATCTGCGAAACGGTCTGCAGAAGGACGACGCCACTCAACGCAATCGCTCGACCGGCGGAGTCTCGCTCGGTCACATCGCGACGAATCATGAAACGGCAGCGCATGAACGCAGCGGCCGACCGCTCGACGTTGCTCTGAGCGGCCCCGGCTTCTTGCAAGTGCGTAAGGGCGATGAAGAGTTGCTGACTCGCAACGGCAAGTTGACTCGCAGCGAGATCGGCGAACTGGTGATGGAAGACACCGGCCTGCCGGTGCTGAGCACTGCCGGCGCGGCGATCGAAATTCCCGACAACGTGCAGCGCATCACGATCGACGAGCTCGGCAATCTGATCGCGTTCGATGCTCTCGGTAACCCGGCTTACTCGAACTCGCTCAGCGTTGTCGGGACCGACGTCACGAAATTAGAGAAGCTCGGACAGAGCCTTTATCGCGCTCATGCTCCGGTTGAAGCGAACTTCGAAACGCGCGTGCGTCAGGGATTCATCGAGGCTTCAGGAGTGAGTCCGATCAAAGAGATGACGGCCATGATCGAAGCCAGTCGGACGTTTGAAGCGAACATCAACATGATCCGGATGCAGGACGAATCGCTCGGGCGGTTACTGCAGTCGGTCGGCGGATAAGGATTGTCGCCTTTCGCTCCGCGAAAGAGCGTCTTGTTTGGGTAATGAGTCGGCGGTCTCACAACGTCGATGAAGGCGCACTTTCGCGGAGCGAAAGGCGACACTGTGCAGCAAGGAGTGCGGCCATGAGTTTGCGAGCGATCTATGCAGCGGGCACGGGAATGGAGGCGCATCAATTCAGCCTCGATACCGTCGCCAACAACATCGCTAACGCCAGTTCGACGGCCTTCAAAAGGTCACGCGCAAACTTCGAAGACACATTCTATGAGAACATCGCCTTGCCCGGTGCTCAGACAGCCGGCGGCGGACTGACTCCGGTCGGCACGCATGTCGGACTCGGCACGCGGATTCAAAGCACGTCAGTCGAATTTCGGCAGGGCAGCACTCAAGTCACGACCGGTGATTACGACGTTGCAATCACGGGCGAGGGCTTCTTTCAAGTCTCAGACGGAGCCGGACTGGCTTATACCCGCGCAGGCAACTTCACGCTCAACGCTGATCGCACGCTCGTGCTGGCCTCTTCAAACTCAGGCCACATCTTGCAGCCGCCAATTCAAATACCACTGGGGGCGCGGAACGTCTCAATTCAGCCCGACGGTTCGGTTCAGTACCAAGAGCAGTCGGGACAAATCACCAACGCCGGCCAGATTCAGTTATGGAGCTTTGCCAACAACAACGGCCTTCTTCAAAAGGGCGAGAATCTCTTCGTCGAGACGCCTGCTTCGGGCAGTCCATCAAGCGGCAATCCCGAAACGAACGGACTGGGCTCACTGCTTCCCGGCAGTCTCGAAGTCTCGAACGTTGAACCGGTGCATGAGCTCGTCGACCTCATCAAGACGCAGCGCAACTTCGAGCTCAACAGTCAGATCATTCAAGCAGCAGATCAGATGCTGCAGCTCGTCGCCAACTTGCGGCGGTTCTAAGTCATTGAGTTGCTGAGGATTTCAGATTCGGAGGACTCCATGATTCGGACTCTCGTTGTGTTGCTCGTTGTTGCATCAGTCATCGCAAGCATCGGATATGCGAACACAAATCCGGCCCGCCTGACGGTTCAGCCGATGCAGGTCGGCGAGATCGCACAACGTCAATTCGCCCTCTCGATTCAGGGAGAAGGGTTCTTCATGGTCGATGTCGGCTCAGAGCTGACTTACACGCGCTGCGGTCGCATGCAGGTCAATGCAGACGGTGTGCTGCACGTGCAGACGAAGTCCGGTGTGTATCAATTACTCCACTCGATCTGCATTCCGCAGAACGCCACTGACTTCACCGTCTCCAACGACGGCGTCGTGACCTGCAAGGTCCGCAACGAAGTCATCTGCGTCGGCACAATCGAAGTGGCGACGTTTGCCAACAAATCGCGACTCACGAAATGTGGCCCCGAACTGTTCCGAGACAATCCTGATTCAGGTGCCGCCTTCATCGGTACACCCGGCACAAACAAGGCGGGCATCCTCAGTCATCGTGACGTCAATTGAGACGCCCCCATGCAGAGCAAGCAGACTTAGTCAGCAGTGGCAAAGGGAATTGATCATGGTTCGTTACCTGTTAGCACTGGTGCTGCTCATCACCACTTCGGCAGAAGCTGCCATCATTCGTCTCAAGAGCAACGCGATGGTCGAGAACGCGATCGTGCGACTCGAAGATGTTGCGGAAGTCTTTGAAGAAGATGCGGGAACGCTTAGCCGCTTGAAGGCGGTCACGATCGAGCCCGCTCCGATTCCGGGGGCTCAGCGCAAGCTCAGCTTGCAGTTAATTACGGATCGCATCCGAGCACACAGCATCGATCTCTCGTCGATCGAGTTCTCCGGACGAACGGTCGTGCTCGTCGGTCGTAAGGCCCGCGCGGCCCAAGCTCGGAAGAAGGCCGCGACAGAGTCCGTTGCGGTCGAAGCCGAACCTCAAAAAGTGACTGTCTCGAAGCCGGTTGAAGCCGAGATCAAACCGATCAAGCAAGTCGCTGATGAGCAACCGGCTAAGCCGCAGGTCGTGCAAGCCAATCGGCACTTGAAGCTGACGGCCAAAGAGATGCGCGATGCAGAGAAGTTGGTCTACGAGCTCGTGCGCGAGTACTTGACTGAGCACGCGACGAACTGGGGAACTCCGCGCATCACCGCGCATGTCCCGACATATCTCGTTCCGAAATTGCTCGACGCGCCCGTCGGCGGCTTACGTATTCGCAGTGGCAAGCCACTCAACGCGACAACCTTCAGTCTCGAAGTCGAGATCAAGAATGAATTCGGCAAGACGGAGGTCATCACTGTTACCGCCGACGTCATCAAGAGGCCGAAAGCTGTCGTGACGACGCGAGCATTGCCCGCCGGGCATGTCTTGCAGGCTTCGGACTTGCGACTTGAAGAAGTCGATGCCGTGCAACGCGAGGCAACCGAGTTCGAGCAAGTCCTCGGCAAAGAAACGAAGTCCAAACTGGGAGTCGGTCAGCGAGTCCTCATCGAGAGCATCACCGAACCGACGCTCATCCGACGCGGAGACAAGATCAAAGGGGAAGTCGTCGTCGGCACGATTCGCGTCGTTCAAGAGTTCAAAGCGTTGAAGGACGGACGACTCAATGACGTGATCGATATGGAGACAATCCCCGGTCCCGGTGCTCCGAAAAACGAACGGCCTGAACGACGTCAGGGCACGGTCGTCGGCAACAAGCAAATCGAAGTGTTCGATGCCCCTGAGGGAGCAGTGAGAACCGGACTGCAAGTGATGCGACGCGCGAACTAATTCAACAGCGCACCTTCGCGATTGCGTAGCCGAAATCGTCAGATTTCGGACGGTTGAAATGCCTGAAATCTCACGATTTCAGCTACTCGGTGCGCTGTAGAAAATGACGTGCGTCTTCAACGACTGATGATCGAGTGCAGCGAGTCGCGGAGCGCCTCGCCTACGTCACTCAGTCGCTCAGCGACTGACGTTCGAGCGAGATTCAAAGACGAAAGAACTCAGCATGTCACGGATGACTGCCTTCTTGCTGTTGCTGCTCGCACTCGCGAATTCATTAGCGAGCAGCGCGTTTGCTCAAGCGGGACGTCGCGCGCCTCAACCGGATGCGGCTCCCGAATATCGCACGCGACAAAGCATCGCGGCGCAAGCGGGATGGCCGGGAACGGCACGAGCGACAAACGGCAGCGGCTCGATTCAACTCGCAAAGCATTCCGGTCGAGGCTTGCCGCCGGCTCCGCCGACCGACGACGGCTTGCTGCCGACCGGTCCTGTCTTTGAAACGACTGGCCCCGTGCGAACGATTCGCGAGTACTCGCGCATTCACATCGACCCCGTTCCGCGCAAAGAGGTCAAGCGGCACGACATCGTCACGATCATCGTCGACGAGAAGTCGGAAGTGATCATGAATCAGAAATTCAATCGGCAGAAGAACGCCGGGTTGAAGGCCGACCTCAAGAGCTTTGTGCGTCTCGGCGAGAACGGAAATCTCGTCAACGCAGCGGGCAACAATCCGAAGATCGACGGGCAACTCAGCGGCAACCTCAACGCCTCGGGACTCGTCACCGATCAAGAAGGCATCAAGTACCGCATCGCCGCAAAGGTCGCTGACGTCAAAGAGAACGGCACGATTCTGCTCGAAGCCCGCAAGGTGATTCAGACTCAGGATGACGTCTCGGAATACACACTCACCGGCGAAGTGCGATCGATCGACATCAACCCGGACAACACAGCCAGCAGCGAGAACATCGCCAACTTAGAGATCGTCAAGAAGCAGCAAGGTCGGGTCTACAACAGCACGAAGCGCAACTGGGGCGTGCGGCTGTTGGATCTGATCTCGCCGTTCTAAGGATGCGGCAGTTTTTCTTACATCCTCGCAACGTCGGAACGAAAGGCAGGGGTCGGGTCTACGAAATTTCGAAATTGGGGGAGCGCGACCCACATCAGCAATGAGAGATCACCTGTCCCCCAATTTCCAAATTTCGAAGACCCGACCCCCGACTCCGAACGCAGCAACTCAAACAACTTGCTCAGCAAGAAACCGTCTTGAAGGGATTCATCATGCGGCATCTTTCCGTCCTGCTGATCGCGATCATCAGCCTGAGTGCTTCATTCGCTGAGGCGGCAATGCGAGTCGGGCAAGTTTGCACGCTCGAAGGTCAGCGCGAGATTCGATTGGATGGCGTCGGACTCGTTGTCGGGCTCAACGGCACCGGCGATGGCGGCGACAATTCAACAACGATGAAGCACCTCGCACAGTACGGAGCACTCAACGGTCTCGCGATCAACAACATCGCGGACCTCAAAAAGCACGGCAACAGCGTCGCTCTCGTGCATGTCTCGGCAACGATCCCGACCAGTGGAGTCAGTCGCGGGCAGCGACTCGACGCACACGTCAGCGTCATGTTCGGCTGCAAGAGTCTCGCAGGCGGGCGGCTGATTCTCAGTCCGCTCAGTACAGAAAGTCTCGCCAACAATCGCTCTGTCGGTGAGGTCGAAGGCCCGATTGTTGTTGAAGACAAAGTGCTCCCGACGACGGGCCGCATTCCGAACGGCCTCATCATGCAAGAGTCGGTCGAGATGAAGATCCTGCGTCGCGAACGGCAAGTACGACTGCTGCTGAGGAAGCAGCACGCAAGCTTGTCGATGGCGCGCGAAGTTGAACGAGCCATCAACGACCGCTTCTATCTCGAAGCCAACAACAAGCAGATTGCTCGCGCGGCAACATCGAGCGCGGTCGACGTCAACATTCCCGAGCAATACGACAACCCGATCGAGTTCGGCGCACTGCTGGAAGAAGTCGTGCTCAAAGAGACGTCGTCGCGGCCGCGCGTTGTTGTGAACTCAAAGAGCGGCACGATCGTCGTCACGGGCGACGTCGAGATCAGCCCGGTCGTCATCAGTCATCGCAGCTTGACCGTCGATACGACGGAGCGATTTGTGTCGCTGCAAGACACCTCGCGCAAGCAAGCCCCGCAGCAACTGACGGATCTCGTCGAGGCCCTCAACCGCCTCCGAGTTCCGACGCAGGACATGATCTCAATCCTGCGATCAATGTCCGACACCGGTCGCCTGCATGCCGAGTTCATTGAGGAGTAAGCCCGGCTCGCCGCGAAGCATTCATTGATCGCGGCTCGCTCCGAGGGTGTAATAAAAAACGCTGTCCCAATCCGATTGCCGTAAGCACGCTCTCCACTGACCCCGCGTCAGTGGGAGCAGCGACTGGCCTGCTAACAACAGCAGCCCACAAATCGCGATCTTCTCGCTCTCCACTGACCCTGAGTCAGTGGAGAGCGAAAGACTCCGCGCATTCTGCGCGTTGCTAGCCGACCAGTCGTGCTCCCACCGACGCGGGGTCGGCGGACAGCTAGCCCCTGCAAGCCGTCAGGGTCGTAAAAAACGAAGAGCAGGCGGTCCGCCTGCTCTTCGAAGATCATCACAAACTCTGCCTCGCCATCGCAGCACTCAACCGCGCATCGCAACGGCTACTCAGCGGGCGGTGCTTTCAGATCGAGCTGCTTCACTCCGCCGTCGACGGCTTCGAGGGGTACGTTGAAGCTTGCTTTCGCCACCTTGCAGATGCCGGTCGAGCCGCCTTTGCAGTACCCATAAGACACGACGATCGTCAGCTTGCCTTTGCCCGCCGCTCCCGTTGACGGCAGTTCGAAGACGACTTGCGAACCGTCGATCTTGCCCGTCACCGACTTGCCAATGCTTTCGGCGGCGATCACCGATTGAGTGCCGTCCGCAGTGAGCTTTGCTTTGAACGGGTAGTCGGGATTGAGCTTGAACTCGGCGGGCAATTGGAAGCTGACCTGCGTCTTGAGCGACTTGCCGATCGCGATCTTCGTCGCGGCAACATCGACGCCCTTCGGCGCATCAGCAGCGACATTCTCGACTGCTCCCGTTTCCTTCGGCGCTGTGAGGCCCTCGATCTCGAAGACCTTTCCGACCGGCTTCGCGGCCTTCGTATCGACGACAACGATGCGATGATTGTTCGTGTCGGCCACAAACAACTGAGTGCCGACGAGTGTCATGCCGGCCGGTTCATGCAGACGAACGGGATCGAGACTGTCACCAATCTTGCCGTCTCCGAGCCATGTCTTCGATTCGCGCGACTCAAGGTCAACGATCTTCACTTTGTGGTTGTAGGAGTCGGCGACAAACAGCTTGCCGTTGCTGTGCAGCACGCCGAGCGGATGTTGCAACCGCGCTTTATTCGCAGCGGCATCAACGTCACCGAACTCGAACAGCGTCGCACCGCGCGGCAGATCATGCTCGCCAACAACGGTCGTCACTTTGCCTTCGGGATCAACTGCGACTTTGCGAATCGACGAACCCTCGCTGTCGGCGACGTAGAGGAACTTGCCGTCGTGCGTAATGCCTGAAGGCTGAGCGTAAGCGGCGGTCTCGTGCGTGCCGTTCGTGATGTCCTCACGCCCCGTGCCCGAGAAAACGTTGACCGAGTTCGAGCCCAACTTGTGCTGCCACAACTGATGCGGTCCGGCCATCGCAATAAAGAGCGTGTTGCCGACGATCGTCAGATCCCACGGGCTATTTAAAGCGACCTTCAGCAGTTCGCCGCCGGAGTCGCGACCGCGTGCTTGCTGTCCGGTGCCGGCAAGAGTGCTGACCGTCTTTGCTTTCAGATCGACCGTGCGGAGCAAATGGTTCTCGGTATCGGCGACGTAGAGCGTCTCGCCTCTCAGCACCATTCCTTGCGGGTGATCGAACGCGGCTTCGGCATAGCTGCCGTCCTTATGCCCGATCTTGCCGCTGCCAATGACGTCGATCAGCTTGCCATCAAGGCTGCTGATCACAATTCGGTTGTGATTGCTGTCGGAGATGAAGAGTCGCTTGCCCGCTTCGTCCGCAATGAGCTTGCCGGGGAACTTGAGCGACTTGCCCTTCAAGCGGCCTCGCTCCAATTCGAAGTTGATCGGACCGGGCTTCAGCGTGCCTTTGAGTTTGTGATACTCGGCCAACTTGCCGACGACCTCATCGAGCAGTTCGCGATTGCCTTCACCGGGCGCGATTCCGACGAGCAAACCCTCGGGATCAATCACAGCAAGCGTCGGCCAGCTTCGCGTTTGAAACTTGCGCCAAATGACCATCTCGGAATCATTCACGACCGGATGCTCGATCTCGTAACGCACGATCGCGCGACGAATGGCTTCGGTGTCTTTCTCGTTGTCGAACTTTGCTGAGTGGCAGCCAATCACAACGAGCTCGTTCGGGTACTTCTTTTCGAGGTACTTGAGGTCGGGCAAGACGTGCATGCAGTTGATGCAGCAGTAAGTCCAGAAGTCGATGATGACGATCTTGCCGCGCAGATCTTTGAGGTTGATCTCGCCCGAGCAGTTCAACCATGCAGAGCCGCCTTCAAGACTCGGAGCGGGAATGCGACCGGGGAATGGATTCTCGATGGGCTTGCCGTCCTTCATCACGACTGCACCTTTGCCGTCTGTTTTCGCATCGTCCTTCTGAGTCTCAGAAGGCTTCTTCTTTGTCGCGTCTTGAGCCCAGCAACCGATTGGTGCGAGCAGTCCGAATGAAACACCGGCGACAACGACAATCGATAGCACTCGCCGCAGCAGACTCGCGGCACACAAACGCGACTGAATCGCACGACTCCACATAGCTCACTCCCTGATGGCTTCGCGTTTCATTGACGAGATCAAGCAGGCCCGAAAAGCGGGCGGCATCCTAAGCAATCAAACTCGAATTGCGACCGCTTGATGTGAGCCTCAGTGACGTCGCGCAGAGCGCAAACTCAGTCGCGGAGCGACTGAGTTACGCAGGCGATTCGCTCTGCGACTCGCTGTCCTCAATGCGCGAAATGCTCGCGCCACATTCGCCAGTTGCATCGCGTGAAGTGTCGCCGACACCTGCCTAGCATGGCGCCAGTGACATCCTCATTACCGAAAGGGCACCGAATGGCAGCGCGTTGCTTAGCGATCACGAGTTTGTTGTTTCTCGGTTTGTGGTCGATCTCGTCGAAGTCCCTTGCGGATAATTTTTCTTACATCAACGACGAGGGCAAACGCGTTGAAGTGGAAGCAAAGCTCTACGCGACTGGCAGCGGAGTATTGGCACTCGAACGCAACGACGGTTCGATCGAGCTCGTCCCCGAAGCGCGAGTCATGCAGCGCACGCCTTCGCGAGATCCGACGCCGATCACTCCCGCTCAAATGCTGGACCGACTCAAAGAGCAATTCGGTGCCGAGAAGTTTCGCGGCGCGGTCTCGGGGCAATACGTCATCGGAGTTGTGCTGATGGCTCCGCTGCCGAAGGCCAATGAGAAGAAGGTCGAAGCGGCGCTGAAGAAGTCTGCGAGCTACATGCAGTCGATCAGCACGACGTTCTCAGCCTTCGTGAAGCAAGCAAAGCTGACTCCTCAGGCTCCGAAGTACCCGCTCGTTGTTTTGGTGTTCGAGACGGATGAGATCTTCGAAGAGTTCACGGCCAAAGAGACCGGGAATCGCGGCCTCTCGGCGGGCAACATCGCCGGCTTCTATTCGCAGCTTTCGAACGGCCTCTATATCCGCATGAGCGAGTGCTACACGTTCGCCACTCCGCTGCATGAAGCCATTCATCAGCAGTGCTTCAACACTGGCGTCTTGCAGCGACTGGCTCCGTTGCCGAAATGGTTTGTCGAAGGAATGGCAACGGGCTTCGAAGGCGCGGGCGACAAAGTCAAAGGCGACCCACTCAAGCTCAACGGCCAATACGCGAAGTCCATCGCCGAGAAGGGCAGCCTTCCCGGTGAACTCGATTGGGATCTTGTTGGTTCGGTCGATCGACTCTTCGGTGCCGACATCTTCGCGGGTGAGTCGTACTTTCACGCATGGAGCATGCACTGGCTGCTCGTCAGCAAGCATCGCGAGAAGTACGTCAAGTTCTTGCAGGCAATGTCGCAGGTGCCGCCGCTGACGGAAGCTCGCCCGGAAGATCAGAAGAAGGCATTCATCGAAGCCTTCGGGAAGTCGCCGAACTCGTTTCAAACGGAGTTCATCCCCGCGTTCTTAACAGCAGTGAAGAAAGAAAAGTTCGTCCCCAGTCGCGACGACTTGCCGGGCGTCATCAGTCGGCAAATGAATTTGGCGGGCGTTGACGTTATGGCCGAGTCGAATGGACAAGTCGTTGCCGTTAAGGGCACGCTCAAAAACATCTCGCCGATTCGCGACATGTCGTACTACCTCGTTGTGATGACCGAAGCCGGCGCGTATGCCGACTGGCACATTCATAACCTCAAAATGAATGCGAGCTATCAGCTCAAACCGACGCCGGTGCTTAAGGTCGCGCGCGGCGCATTGGGCGGACCGGGTCGAGCCTTCTTCGTGCGAGTGCAAGCCGCGCCCTCTGACAGTCCTGAAGCAGCGCGCTGGCTGAAGGGCGACTACCCGCCCGTCAAAGCCCCGCGCATCCGCATCGAATAGTGGCCCATCCGAAAGCTTCGGGGACTGGAAGTCGATGCAACTTTGATTGCATCCTTGTGAGGCAGAGACTCAGACCAATGGTCGCCGTCCTCGCTCTGTTGAACCCGCTTGAGTGATTTCAAGCAGACATCCTCATTGTCTCAACGTCGCTCGGATGCGTTCTTCATCCGTGAGACCACTTTGTCATCCGTGGGTCGTGTCATGAGAGTGACATGATTGTTCTGCGCTCTGAACTCGGATGGCGAATTGAACCACTCGGACGTTTGTCGAATGTCGCGTCCCACGGATGACATAGTGGTCCCACGGATGAAAACCGCTGATGCAGAATTGCTGGCGAGCGTCCAACAGTCTCTATGCCACATGACGACGATCCGTTGCCGCGACATGGCACGGTCTCATCGGGAACTACGAACGGCACGCATTCGATCTAAGTTAGCGCCATGCGTCGCGCACTTTCGGCAGGTCGTCGATGAAACCCGCTTGAGTCCGCTTTAACTCGGCGAGCGTTGCTTGCCGCAGTCGCTCAACCTCTGCCGCCGATTGAGGGCGAGTGGCGAGATTCGTCAACTCCTCGGGATCGGCGTCGAGGTCGTAAAGCTCTTCGATCTCGTTCTCGATCAACGTGCGGATGTATTTGAACTTACCCTCGCGCAATGAGACCCACCATGGGACGCCTTGCAGAGCTTGCTCTTTGAAGTCGCGCGGAATGCGATTGGTTTCCGAGCCGTACTTTCTCGCCGTGAAGACCATCAACGTCGGATGCGGCCACTTTGACTGCGGCTCTTGCAGGAGCGGCTTCAAGTCGTGCCCGTGCATCGGCCACGGAAGTTGTAGACCCGCGAACGAGAAGAATGTCGGCGGCAGATCTTGTCCCCCGACGGGCACATTGCAGACGGCTCCCTCAGGCAAAGTGCCCGGCATGCTGAAGATCAACGGCGAGCGGATCGTCGCGTCATAGGGAGCAAGCTTCATGTTGAAGCCGTGCTGTCCCCATGCAAAACCTTGATCCGACGTGAAGACGACCAATGTGTTCTTGAGTTGTCCCGTCTCTTCGAGTGACTGCATCAACTGGCCGACGCCTTCATCAATCGCGAGCACGCCTTGCTGATACTGCCGCACCCATGCGTCGAGCGTATTGCCGTGCAGGCCGCTTTTCGCGTCGACGGTGTCGGTTGCATATCCGCCGCCGCGCAAGATCGGATCGCCGTTCGGACCTTTGACGAAGGCCGCAATGTCCTGCACGTAAGCAGGCTTGCCGGCACGCGGCGGATAGATGTCAGCAGGCACCGGCACCTTTGCGTCGGGATGTGCTTTTAAATGCCGCTCAGCCGGAGTGAAGGGGCCGTGAACCGCTCCGTAGCAGAGCCATAAGTACCATGGCTTTTTCGGATCCCGATGCTCGCCGCGAATGAACTCGTTCGCCCAGCGCGTGTAGTTGTCGGTCGAGTACCCCTTCACGAGTTGTGCTTTGCCGCCGTCAGTCTCGATCAACTGGTTGTCATAATACTTACCGGCGTTGTCGACGTGCCGAGGCCGATTCCAAACGACTTGATAGTCCCAGTCTCGCCCGGCTCCGGTGTCGTCGCCGGTATGCCACTTCCCAATCTGAGCCGTGACGTAGCCGTGCTGCCGAAAGACCTTCGGCCAAAACGGGCACAGATTCGGGTCGTACTTACTGCCAGGATATCCGCCGCTCATCGTCATGGACTCGACGGCATGTTGCAGATGCCCGGTCAACATCGTCGCGCGTGACGGCATGCACCATGTGCCGTTGTAGCAAGCGGCAAATCGCACTCCGCGTTTCGCCAGTCGATCAATGTTCGGAGTGCTGACCCATTTCGGAGCTTCGGGATAGCAGCTCAGCGTGCGGTAAGAATGGTCGTCGGTGTAGATGAAGAGGATGTTCGGCTTCGCCTTTTGGTCGACTGCTTCCGCCGCCTGAGCGATCAATGGCTGTAATAGAAGACACACAGCAAAGACCGCCGAGATGGCGGCATTTAAACGACGTAGCAACATGCTTTCTCCCGGTTGGTGATAGGACTCATAGGACGCAGAGGGCGAATACGACGGATAGGACTCAAGTGACCGATATCGAAATCCTATTGGTCTTATTCGTCCTCTAGGTCCTATTCGATTTAGCCCGCTGCTCCTCCGCGTTGCTCGCGCGATCGGGCTGACTAACATCCGCCCCGCTCGCGAAAATCTCCACTCTCAGAGGACCCACAAATGCTGGTTTTTTGCGTGATCGTCTACATGCTCGCGACTATTGCGATCGGGCTTTACGCGTCCTTGCGCGTGAAGGACTCGAAGGATTTCATGGTCGCCGGGCGATCGCTTCCGCTTTACATGAACTTCGCCTGCGTGTTCGCGACCTGGTTCGGTGCGGAAACCGTGCTGTCGGTCTCGGCGAAGTTTGCCCATGAGGGAATGGGCTTCGTTTCGGGCGACCCGTTCGGAGCATCGACGTGCTTGCTGCTCGTCGCGTTCTTCTTTGCGAAGACGTTCTACCGCTTAGAACTGCTGACAATCGGCGACTACTACCATGTGCGTTACGGCAAGACGGTTGAGATCATCACTTCGCTCGCTATCGCGGCGTCTTATATGGGATGGACGTCGGCCCAACTTTCGGCGCTGGGACTTGTCACGAGCGTCCTGTTCCCGCAGCTCAGTCTGAATGAAGCGATCATCATCGGAGCGGTCATCGTCACCATCTACACGATGTTTGGCGGTATGTGGTCCGTCGCGCTGACGGACGTTGTGCAGACAGCAGCCATCGTCATCGGCTTGATCATTGTCGCGGTGTTGATGGGCAATAAGGCCGGCGGATTCGATGTGGTGATCCAGAAGGCGCACGAGGCCGGCAAGCTCAATCTCTTCCCGCACGTGACAGCCGCCGCATGGCTCGGCTTCATCGGCGAGTTCCTCACGATGGCGCTCGGCTCGATTCCTCAGCAGGACGTCTTTCAGCGCGTGACCAGCGCAAAGGATGAAAAGACCGCAGTTCGAGGAACGGCAGGCGGCGCGATCTTCTACTTCTTCTTTGCCTTCGTCCCGATGTTCATCGCGTTCTCAGCGACCATCATCGACACGGAGGCCGCTCAGCACTTCGCGTCTGAGGACGTGCGTGAGTTTCAAAAGGTGCTGCCGCAACTGGTCCTCAACGCCACTCCCATTTGGTGTCAGGTGTTGTTCTTCGGAGCGGTGATGTCCGCCATCTTGTCGACGGCAAGCGGCACGCTGCTCGCCCCGTCGAGCATCCTCACCGAGAACGTTCTGCAGCCGCTCATCAAGCACTTCAACGACAAGCAAATGCTGATGACGATCCGCTCGATCCTCGTGCTCGTTTCGATCCTCGGCACCTATCTCGCGGTGAACTCCGAAAGTTCGATGTATGAAATGGTTGAAGCCGGCTACAGCGTGACGCTCGTGCTCGCATTCGTGCCACTGGCCTGCGGCGTCTATTGGAAGCGCGCTTCAACTCAGGGAGCCATCTTCTCGATCTTGTTCGCGCTCCCCGTTTGGCTCGGCTGCGAATACATGCACGACGAAGCGAGCGAGAGTTTGTTGCAAGCCGTCCCGCCGCAGCTCTACGGCTTAGCCGCATCGGCCCTCGGCATGCTCATCGGCTCGTCGATGCCGAACTGGATTCAACACAAAGAAGTCGACCCCGCAGTCCTCGCAGCCAAACGCAGCGGCAGCAGTGCCTCAATGGGTCACTAAGAGATTGTCTTCGTAGCATGGACTTCCAGTCCGTGCCGTCTTTCGCCTGTTCGCGATCGCCTAACGGCTGCCATTGAGCACGGGCAAGAAGCCCATGCTACGACGACTCAGCCGATCGACAGTCGTCGCGGACGCGGTCAACACGCGAACTTTCTCCCTCAGAAGCAAAGAACCCGATGCGCGACTCAACGGCGCATCGGGTTCTTTATTAATGACGATCGCAGCAACGAGCCGCCCGTCGGACTTCATTGAGCTTGACTCTATGAGTCGAGCGTCTTCTCGGACAAATGCTCGACTCGGAGAGTCAAGCTACGGCTCGCATTAAGACGCGAAGTTCGTGAGGTAAGGAATCTTACCTGCAGTCGCGGCGATCGCGGGTTTGTTGCCGAGCAGTTGACCGAGGAAGTCCCAGTTGCCGGTTGTCAGCGCGCTGCGGGCGGACTCGACCATTTCGACCGAGATCGTCTCGCTGCCGAACGTCACCTTCTTGCCGACAAGATCGACCGTGATGGCCAATTGAGGATTCGCTTTGATCGCGTCGCAGATGCGAGCGAGATCGGCTCGCGCGGCGGTCAAGCAGGGGATGCCGAGCGACGTGCAGTTGCCAAAGAAGATCTCGGCGAAGGACTCGGCGATCACGGCCTTAACGCCCCAGCGCATCAGCGACTGAGGAGCATGCTCGCGCGATGAACCGCAGCCGAAGTTGCGGCCGCTCACGAGAACGCTGCCTTGCCGAAAGCGTGCGTCGTTGAAGGGATGACTCGGGTCTTGCTTGCGATCGTCCTCGAACGCGTGCTCGCCAATGCCTTCGAACGTCACACAACGCAGGTAACGCGCTGGGATGATGCGATCGGTGTCGATGTCATCGAGAAACAACGGAACTCCGGTGCCTGAAACTTGCTGAATCTGACTCATGATAAATGGGACTCTTTGAAGAGAGGTTGTGTTGAGATGCTTATCAGGACATGTCCCCATCGGGCTTGTCCCGATGGTCCGGTGCCTTCTGGCTACGCTTACTCAGCGTCTGCTTCGATCTCAGTGAGTAGCCATGAGGCAGATAACCACTGCCACAAGGGCAGTGGGGAAAATTGGTCGTACTACGAAACCGTGCGAACGTCAGTGACAGCGCCGTTGATCGCAGCTGCGGCGACCATTGCGGGACTCATCAAAAGCGTGCGTCCCGTCGGACTGCCCTGCCGACCTTTGAAGTTGCGGTTGCTCGACGAAGCACACAACTCGCGGCCCTTCAGCTTGTCCGGGTTCATCGCGAGGCACATCGAGCAGCCGGCTTCACGCCATTCAAACCCGGCGGCTTCGAAGATCTTGTCGAGCCCCTCTGACATCGCTTGATCGCGCACGAGCTGCGAACCGGGAACGACGAGTGCTCGCACTCCGGCAGCGACTTTGTGCCCCTTCACGATCGCGGCTGCTTCGCGCAGATCCGAGATGCGCGAGTTCGTGCAAGACCCGATGAAGGCAACGTCGATCTTCTGACCGGCGATCGGCTGCCCTTCTTTGAAGTCCATGAACTCGAGCGCTTCTTTGATGCCGGCTTGCTCGCCCGCAGGTGCAGCAGAAACGACAGGTAATTTTTCCGACACTCCGACTGCTTGACCGGGATTGATGCCCCATGTGACGGTCGGCTCAATGTCGGCAGCGTTGTATTTGACGATGTCGTCGTACTGAGCGTCCTTTGGCGACGCGAGACTCAGCCACCATTGAGCAGCTTTCTCAAACGCTTCGCCCTTTGGAGCAAACGGACGGCCCTTGATGTAGTCGACCGTCGTTTGATCGGGGTTCACATAGCCGCAACGAGCACCGCCTTCGATGCTCATGTTGCAAACAGTCATTCGCTCTTCCATCGACATGCGATCGAAGACATCGCCCGCGAACTCGTAAGCAAAGCCGACTCCGCCCTGCACTCCGAGACAACGAATGATGTGCAGCGCGACGTCCTTCGCGAACACTCCGCGACCGAGCTGCCCATTGACTTCAATGCGCCGCACTTTCGGTCGTCCCATTGCCATCGTCTGAGTGGCAAGCACATGCGCGACCTGACTGGTGCCGATGCCGAACGCGATGCTGCCGAACGCGCCGTGCGTGCTCGTGTGAGAGTCGCCGCAAGCGATCGTCATGCCCGGCTGAGTCAGTCCCTGCTCGGGGCCAACAACATGCACGATGCCCTGCCGCTTATCGTCAATGTTGAGCAACGTGACGCCGAACTCGCGGCAGTTCTTCTCGATGGCGCACATCATGTCTTCAGCGAGTAAGTCGATGAATGGCCGCGCTTGATTGTCAGTCGGGACGATGTGATCGACGGTCGCAACGGTTCGCTCGGGATGCAGCACCGTGAGGTTACGATCGCGCAGCATCTCGAAAGCTTGAGGACTCGTGACCTCATGAATGAGGTGCAAGCCGATGAAGAGCTGAGTCTGTCCCGACGGCAACGTGCCGACGGTGTGATTGTCCCAAACTTTGTTGAAGAGATTGCGTGTGTCAGTCATCGAGTTACTCAGAACGAAAAAGGAAGGACGAGCCGAAGCTCAAAAGGGCGGGAGAACGGGACTGTCGCCTTTCGCTCCGCGAAAGTGCGTCTTCAAAACGAGCTTATTAAGAGGGCAACGTCGGAGCGTTCTTCCGGCCGCAAGCAGACGCTCTTTCGCGGAGCGAAAGGCGACCGTAAATGCATCCCGACGCCGCAAAGCCCGGCAAAGGGGCGGGAAGGTACGGGGGGCTTCCGGGCATCTTCAAGCCCGTGTCTTGAACGCTGCCGAGACGGATGAAAGTTCGAAAGTTTCCGATCAACTCAACGCGAACCGCAGTGACGAAATGCGGTCGATGGGGGCTCGTGAAACGGGACGAATTATCGTGCGCGGCTGAGTGCGGCGCGGTGATAGGACTTTGAGGACCGATAGGACTCATAGGACAAAGAAAAGAGACTCACGTCGTGCTGATTCTGATTGATCCTATTCGTCCTCTGAGTCCTCTACGTCCTATTGGTCCTATCAACCGCGCGACGCCCCCGACCAACAACCAATTCAGGAATTCCTCCAAATGCCGAAGTCCGGATTCAACGGCCCGCTTGAACGAGTCAACGAGTGCTTGTGGCGGATCCCGAAGAGCTACAAAGAAGGCATGCTCGTCGACGGCTTGATCTATGCGAGCGACGAGCTGATGCATCACTTGCGGAACGATCAAGCTCCCGAGCAAGTCGCGAATGTTGCAACGCTGCCGGGCATTCAAGTCGCGAGCCTCGCGATGCCCGACATTCATTGGGGCTACGGCTTCACGATCGGCGGCGTCTGCGCGACTGACCCCGATGAAGGCGGAGTGATCTCTCCCGGCGGAGTCGGCTACGACATCAACTGCGGCGTGCGCCTGCTGCGAACGAACCTCTTCTACCGCGATGTGAAATCGCATCTGCATGCGCTCGTCGACGAACTCTTTCGCGAGATCCCGACCGGCACCGGCAAGAAGGGCAAGTACAAGTTCGACGAACCCGAGTTACGCGAACTGATGAGCGTCGGCGTGCCGTACCTCAAGAGGCGCGGACTCGCGACCGATGCCGATATCGAGTTCACCGAAGCGCGCGGCTGCTTGAGCGGTGCTGATCCCGACAAGGTCAGCGAACGAGCGCTGCAACGCGGAGCCGAGCAATGCGGCACGCTCGGTTCGGGCAATCACTTTCTCGAAGTGCAGATCGTCGAAGCGATCTTCGATGCTGAGTCGGCAGAGGTGATGGGGCTCAAGAAGGATCTCGTTTGCGTGATGATCCACTCGGGCTCGCGCGGCCTCGGCTATCAAGTTTGCGATGATGCGCTGCGACTCTTACGCGGAGTGCCCGAGCGTTACGGCATTCAATTGCCCGATCGGCAATTGGCGTGCGCTCCCGTTTGGAGCCCCGAAGGTCAGCACTATCTGGGAGCAATGCGCGCCGCCGCGAACTACGCATGGTGCAACCGCCAATTGCTCATGTGGCAGGCGCGCGAAGTCTTTGAGTCTGTCTTCCGTCAGAAGTGGCGCGATCTCGATATGACGCTGATCTATGACGTCGCGCACAACATTGCGAAGTTCGAAGAGCATGCGGTCGACGGTCATCAAAAGAGCGTTTGGGTGCATCGCAAAGGAGCGACCCGCGCCTTTCCGCCGGGGCATGCCGAGATCCCCGAGACCTATCGCGAGATCGGTCAACCGGTCTTGATCCCCGGCGATATGGGCCGTGCCAGTTGGGTGCTTGTCGGACAACCCGGCAGCATGCAGCAGACGTTCGGCACAACGTGTCACGGTGCGGGTCGCCTGATGAGTCGCACGCGTGCGATCGAGCATGCTCAAGGCCGGCGCATCGATCAGGAACTCGCGAAGCGCGGCGTCATCGCGCGAGCACAAAGTTGGAAGGGTCTCGCTGAAGAGCAACCGGCGGCCTACAAGGACGTGAATCAAGTCGTCGACGTCGTTCACTCAGCCGGGCTCTCAAAGAAGGTCGCGCGGATGAAGCCGATCGGAGTGATTAAGGGCTGAGGCAGAGGCTCGTAAGCCAATCGCCTTATTGCAGTCGGGCTCGCATGAGGTCTGCGACGGCGAGTTCTTCGCTTCGTCCCGTACTCTGCAAGCCGGCGATGATCCGTTCGCGACGTTCGAGCGGATGATTCTGATTCAGCTTCCACTTGCCTTCGAGACGCTCGATGTCGATCTCGAAACCGACGATCGCGTTGAGCAGCTTGTCGATGAACTCGGGCTCGGGAGTGTTGACGCTCCATGGAGTGGCGCGCGGGGACTCATACGTTTCGACCATGCGCCGAATCAGTGCTGCAAGTTGCTGACGATCGTCGATCAACCGCAAGCGGCCATAAGCATGCACAGCGACGTAGTTCCATGTGGGGACCGTATTCGTCGATGCCATCCAATCCGGCGAGATGTAGGCATGCGGTCCGTGAAAGATCGAGAGTACCGATTGCCCTTCAGCCGACTGCCATTGCGAATTCGCCTTCGCGAAGTGACCGATCAAGCGCCCGTGCGTTCCGACGCTGCGATCCAACAAGAGCGGCAAATGACTGGCAAATGGCTCTCCTGCATGTTGCGAGATCACCGTCGCAAAGCTGTGCGACTCGATGAAGGCATGCAGGGTTGAGAGATCGGACTCAACGAAACTCGGCGGGATATACATGCGAAGCTTTCGAAAAGAGTTCCTCACCGGGCGGGGCGGAACAATGGATGAGGAACACAGGTACGACGGACTTGTAGTCCGTCGAACGTCGAGAGAAGCGACGGACTGCAAGTCCGTCGTACCCAAAAGCGGATGTGTTCCTCAGGATGAATGAAGCAAATCGCTGCGAGTAATGGCGTCTGCAATTTGAAATACATCAAAGCAAAGCAAACTCGCAGAGTCGAAAGAGCGATCACAACTAGACGCCGCGTCGCACAACCTTTGCGAGACTGATAATCGGCACAATCGACTCAGCTCGTTCTGCATCCCAGTCTGACCCGCTGCGCCTCTCGCGACTTTGCGACCTAAGCTGAAGGCGGTTTGTAGTCGGTGCTTTCCGATCGCGCTGCGCTTCTACTGAGCTTGAGCGGACTGTGATTTCGAGCTCAGGTTGCAAGTCGCTGCCGGTCAACGCGCAGCCGACTTTCGTCGACGCGAGTTGATGCGCCGCGCTCCGTTTGGTTCGCACGATTCCTGTCTCTCACTTTTGAAGTTGTGCTCATGCCGCTCTCTCGCCTTCCGATTTTTGTGTTGCTCGCGTTAATGGTCACTGGCTCAACGGCTCAGGAACCGCCGGCTCAAGTGGAGCAGCCTCAGCCCTAACAATCGCAACCCGAGCAACCCGCTGAGCAACCGGGGGCAGAACCGGCACCGGATCTCAAGCTCGGACTGATGCCGAAGCACGAGACGGGAGCGCTGCGGTTTCTCGAAGCTCATCCCGAATTCGACGGACGCGGCACGATCGTCGCGATCTTTGATACCGGCGTTGATCCCGGTGCGGCGGGCTTGCAACTCACGAGCGACGGCAAGCCGAAAGTCGTTGATCTTGTCGACGCAACGGGCTCGGGCGATGTCGAGATGACGGTCGTCGCAAAGCCGGCTGACGGAAAAATTACCGGGCGCACGGGACGAACATTGAAGCTCGGCGCCGATTGGAAGATCCCGTCGGGTGAAGTGCGGCTCGGTATGAAGCGCGGCTTCGAACTCTTCCCGCATGATCTGCTGCCGAGAATGATCGAGCATCGCAAGCAGAAGTTCTCCGAGGTGCAGCGCCGACTTGAAGCCGAGATGCGGCGCGACGTCGAGAACTTCGACGCGAAGACCTCGAAGATCGAGAAAGCCGAACTCGAACGACGACTCGAGCGACTCGTCGCGGCCGGGCAGAGCGTCGAGGACGTCGGTCCGATCTTTGACTGCGTCGTCTTTCATGATGGCACGCATTGGCGAGCGGCCGTCGATACCGATGAAGACGGAGATCTCGGGGAAGAAAAATTACTCACCAATTTCCGCATCGAGCGGCAGTACGCAACCTTCGATGACGTCTCGCTGCTGAACTTCGCGGTCAACATCTACGACAACGGCAAGACACTCTCGATCGTCATCGACTCGAACCCGCACGGCACGCACGTCGCGGGCATCGTCGCCGCAAACTTCCCCGAGCAGCCCGAATGGAACGGCGTTGCGCCCGGAGCGCAGATCGTCTCCGTGAAGATCGGCGACACTTACATTGATGGAATGGAAACTCCCGCCGGGTTGCTGCGAGCGGTCAAAGCGGTGCTCGATAACAAGTGCGATCTCATCAACATGAGCTTCGGCGAACCGACGAAGACGCCCGATCGCGGACTCGTCGTGAAGCTGTATGACGAACTCGTCGACAAGCACGGCGTCATCTTCTGTGCGAGCGCGGGAAATGCAGGACCGGCGCTCTCGACCGTCGGTGCTCCCGGCGGCACGACGACGTCCATCATCGGCGTCGGCGCGTATGTCTCGCCCGAAATGATGGCCGCTCAATACGCGCTGCGCGAACGACTCGGCGAAACCGCTTTTAGTTGGACGTCACGCGGCCCGACCTTTGACGGAGATCTCGGCGTCGATTTGTTCGCGCCCGGTGCAGCAATCGCGCCCGTCCCAACATGGACGCTCAATCGCTCGATGCGCATGAATGGAACGTCAATGGCTTCGCCCAATCTGTGCGGCAACTTCTCGCTCGCGCTGTCGGGACTGAAGTCGCAGAAGATCAAGTACTCGCCGAGCAGCGTTGAGCGAGCGTTCGCGAATACCGCGCGGCGCATCGAATCGAGCGACGTCTTTGCTCAAGGAGCCGGCCTCATTCAAGTTGACGCGGCGTTTGAAGCACTCGTCCGCGATGCCGAAAAGAAAGCCGAATTGCAGCGGTTCGAAGTCCGCATTCCTCAAACCGGAGCACGCGGAATCTATCTGCGTGACCCGCTCGAAGTCGGCGAGTTCTGCGACTCGCGCGAGTACGTCGTGCAAGTCATCCCGACTTTCAGCGACGACGCACCGAGCACCGAGAAGCACCTCTTCCAAATGCGATGCACTCTCGAAAGCACTGCCGAATGGGTGCGTTGCGGCGAGCAAGTGACACTCACATCGAGCGGGCAATCGCTGAATGTCTTCGTCGATCCGCGCGAACTCAGCCCCGGAGCGCACTTCGCCGAAGTGCTCGGCTTCGATGCCGACGATCATGATCGTGGCCCGCTCTTCCGCATTCCGGTCACTGTCTGCCGCACGATTCCGGCAGTTCGCGACGATGCTGAAGTCGTCCCCGATGTTCCGACGCTGCGCGGTCAGCAACTCAATGAAACGATCCGCGACTTTGCACCCGGTCGCATCGAACGGCGCTTCATTCCGGTGCCGAACGGCGCTGCATGGGTCGACCTCAAGATCAAGCAGACTCCGCGCGAGAATGGCGGACGTCAGCGGCTCTTCATGCTGCATGCGGTGCAAGTGATTCCCGGCTTGAGCTACCGCGACGGCGAACGCAATCAGCCGACGCCACTCAATGCTGGCGTTGAGGCATTGCAGAGCTTCCCCGTTGAACCGGGACGAACTTTGGAACTCGCGATCGCCCAATTCTGGAGCAGTCTCGGCACGTGCGATGTCGAGTACGAAGTCCTTTTCCGAGGACTCTCGCCCGATCAACGCGAAGTGCGACTCGTTTCGGGAGACATCGCCGCGCGAGTCGAAGTGCGAAGCGAATACGAACCCGAGCACGTTGCTCCGAAGGCGAACCTCACTGCGATTCGCCGACAAATGAAGCCGACGAACGCGACGATCAAATCCGCTTCCGTTGAGCGAGATAACTTCGATCCGGCTCGCGCGTTCGAATTGCTGACGCTGTCTTATAACTTCGATCAGCCCGAACCCGGCAGCGTTACTCCGCGCTTCGGAGCGACGGACGACTTGCTTTACGACTCGGATTTCGGCGGCGTTCTTTGGACGATCTTCGATGCACATGGTCGCCGAATCGCCACAGACGATGTCTTCCCGCATGCGGTCTCGCTCACGAAAGGCAAGCACACTCTGAAGCTCGAACTGCGTCACTTCGAACGGGCGAAACTGGACGCAATGAAGTCACTGACGTTGACATTGGAACGCTCGCTGCCGAGCCCAATCTCGCTGCCGGTTTACGGTTCGCTCGCCGACGCTCAGCATCTCGGAGGACGCTTTGCGCCGCGCACATTGCTTGCCGGAGAACGGACGCGAGTCTTTGTCGGCAACGTTTCGAAGGGACAACTGCCGAGTTCCACTCAAGCGGGTGACGTCCTCATCGGCACAATGACTTATGGCGGCGAAAGCACGCATCGCGGTCCCGCCGATCGACCGGGCGGATATGTACTTTCCGTTGCAGTCTCCGCTCTTGACGCCCCATTCGTCCCGTCCGTCTCAGCCGTCCCGTTGGAGCCAATGTGGATCGTAGAGGACGGCGCCGCACCAAACTCTGCTGACGAGCGCATCGCACGAGCCATTCGCGACGCTAAGCGACAACTGCTGCACGCGACTTCGATCGACGCTGACCGACCTCTGTTTGACAAGCTCGCCGAAGAACTGTTGAGAGAAGCGCCGAACGATCTGACGGTGCTCGTTTCGAAGTTGCGCAAGCTCGATGCCTCTGCAAAGCGCGACGACAACCTCGAAGAAGTCATCTCCGCTGCCGACGCAGTGCTTGCCCAATTGAACGGCAACGACATCGTGATCGCTCTCGCGCTCAAGCCCGCCAATGGAGATGCCGAAGGCGCGAAGAAACGCAAACGAGCCGAAGCATTGAAGCCACTCTTGATCGATACGCTCTATCGCAAAGGTCGCGCGGTCGGTCATCAAGAGTTGCCGGAAGTGCTCGCGAAGAAACCCATCGCGGATCAAAAGGCACATGACGAATTCTTTGAAAAGACATTCGCCGAACTGCAGCGTTGGGTCGACACAACGGATGCGGAGTACTTTCTCTTACACATGAGACGAGCCTCAAAGAAGGCGCTCTATGGCGAGTCGCTGCAACTGCTCGATCGCCACTTCTCGAAGTCGACTCCGAACTATTGGCACCTCGAAAAACGCCGCGAACTCTTCGAAAAACTCGGTTGGCAGCACCTCGAAGCGCCCGCATTGCGATCTCGCATGACCGCATTCCCCAATGGCGAGCCGAAGTAACCGAACTCGGCCACTTGAATCCGAGGATCGTGAGTTCCGCGTCACCTTTTGTAGGACGGACATATTGTCCGTCCCGCATTGGCTTCGCACCGCTCTCGCCCGATCGGACTGACAAAATGTCCGTCCCACAACTCCTCGACCTAAGGCAAAGCATCGCTAGCCAATAGCGTAAATAGGCCAAACTTCGAGCATTGAGTCACGGTTCTACTTGTCGGCAAAACAAGAACTAGCCGGCGCAATTTCACGACTTCCGCCGTGAGCGAAAACCGCGTCGTCAACATCCAACTGCCGACGATCATTGGGTCGATCGACTCGTACATCGTCGACCGATCGCATCAGTGCCTGCGTTACTCATCTACCGACCGCACCGGCAATGCTCTGGAAATTGGCGCATAAAAAAACTCCCAGTCGGTTACCCGACTGGGAGTCCTTTATGACCTAGCTGAAGACCCAATGATTCATAGTGAACTTTGACTGGTGCCAGTTTTATTGACTGGCGGCTTCCTTAGAAAGGAGGTGATCCAGCCGCAGGTTCCCCTACGGCTACCTTGTTACGACTTAGTCCCAATCAGCGAGTTCATCTTAGGCGCCTACCCCCTTGCGGTTAGCACAGCGATTTAGGATGCCCCCACCTTTCGTGACTTGACGGGCGGTGTGTACAAGGCTCAGGAACACATTCACCGCGGCATAGCTGATCCGCGATTACTAGCGATTCCGACTTCATGCAGGCGAGTTGCAGCCTGCAATCTGGACTGAGATGCACTTTTTGGGATTAGCTCCCCCTCACGGGTTGGCAACCCTTTGTATGCACCATTGTAGCACGTGTGCAGCCCTAGGCATAAAGGCCATGATGACTTGACGTCGTCCCCACCTTCCTCCGGCTTAACGCCGGCAGTCTCCTTAGAGTCCCCAACTTAAT
>CAZNMS010000023.1:0-39662 GCA_964573505.1 uncultured Planctomycetaceae bacterium
AGCATGGACGCCTACGTCCGTGCTGCGTTGCTGTCGGACGTAGGCGTCCGACCTACGCGACGCAAATCGTGAAGTTCGTCCTCGACTCTCCCTAAACGCGGCAGTGACTTCGGAGCTGTGATGACGCACTACGTCCGCTGCCGCATCGGCATGCGAACGGGTTGCTGAGCGTCCTCTTCCGGCACGAATCGCTCCGTTTGACCGTAGAGGAATTCGAGCTTCAGCAAGCCCTTCTCCATCAGCGACTCAACGAAGGTCGGCATGTAGCCCGTCGGTTGCAGCGTCGCACCGTTGCGCTCGTTGAAGATGTCGTGCACGATGAGTTCGTTGCGGTCTTGATCGAAGCCGGCGATCTCGGAGATTTGTGTCACCACTCGGCGTCCGCCCGGCTTGCGTTCGATCTGCACAACGATGTCGATCGCCGATGCGGTCTGACGCTGAATCGAGACGACCGGCAAATCGACCGCCATCAAGACGAGCACTTCCAGTCGCTTCAAAACGTCGTCGGTGCTGTTGGCGTGAATGGTCGTCATCGAACCGTCATGACCGGTATTCATGGCCTGCAACATGTCGAGGGCCTCTCCGCCGCGACACTCGCCGACGATGATGCGATCGGGTCGCATCCGCAGCGCGTTCTTCACGAGATCGCGAATCGTGTACTCGCCCGTGCCTTCGACGTTGCGATGCTTCGATTCGAGCGTCACGACATGATCCTGATGTAATTGCAATTCCGTCGTGTCCTCGATCGTGACGATCCGCTCGCGATGCGGAATGAAGCTCGACAAGACATTGAGCATCGTCGTCTTACCGGTGCCCGTGCCGCCGCTCACGAGAATGTTCTGCTTGTCGACAACGCACGCTCGCAGAAACATCGCGGCGGCAGAGGTGATGCTGCGGCGGTCGATGAGGTCGTCCATCGTGAAGCGGAACGCCGGGAACTTGCGAATGGTCAAGCAAGGCCCGCGTGTCGCGAGCGGCGGGATGATCGCATTCACGCGCGAGCCGTCGGGCAAGCGCGCATCGACGAGCGGCTGACTCTTATCAATGCGGCGGCCGACTCCCGCGACGATGCGCTCGATGATCGACTCAGTGACTTTGTCCGACAGGAAGCGGCGGCCCGACAGTTCGAGCACGCCTTCTCGTTCGACGTAAATCTGATCGCTCTTCACGACCATGATTTCTGAGATCGTCGGGGCACGTAATAAATCTTGCAGTGGGCCGAAGCCGAAGACGGTGTCTTTGAGATCCTTCTTCAAACGTCGCAGGATCACGTACCGCTTCAGTTCCTTATGCAGGTGCGGTCGGACGAGCGGAAAGACGTCGCCGAACTTGTACTCAACGCGCTGAATCTGCGAACTGAGATCGGGCTGCTCGTCGAGTTGCACGCGTTCGCGAATGAAGAGCACGAGGCTTTGCAGTTCCGTCTCGCGTTCGGGCACGAGCGTCTGCGGCACGTCGTATTCGTTGTAAGTGAGCTTCGCGAGCGAATCGTGCTGATTGCGATCGCTCTCCAAAATGAGCTGATTGATCATGAGATCGCGCAGGATGAGCCCGATGACTTCTTCGAGCAGCGCGTCGTTCTCGGGGCCGAATAGATTGAGTTCGCGGCAGACGTCTTCAATGTGTCGCTCGAGCAAGAGGATGCTGTTCGTGTCGCCGAGTTGATTCGTCTCAAGCTCATAGAGATCGAACCGCGCGAGTAATTTTTTATGCACCCTCAACTCGAGGTCGGCCATGATCGACCTCAAGTGTGCTTCTAATTCCGCGCGACTGATCGGCGCCGCTTCGTCGGACTCGAACGTGAGCGTGAACGGTCCGATGCGCACCGTCTCGCCGGCCGCAAACTGCAACGAGTCGCCGCCCATCACCTCGGTGTCGCCGACCATGCAACTATTAATACCGATGTTCTGCAGGACGAGTTGCCCATTCTCGCGCCGCACGACCGCCTGCCGCTTGGAAACCATCGGGCTTTGCAGCACGAGCACATTCCCGCGATCGCGTCCGATCGAGATCTCGGGATGTTCGGTGTCGATGCTCTGACGACGGCTCTCATGAACCTTGTTGAACCAAACTTTCATCGCGATGGCTTTCTCAGAGGAGAGACACAGATGGCGGTGCTCATGCGGTGATGCGTCCTTCATCACCTCAGCGCGGAGCAACTTCGTAGCTGAAGGCGTGAGACGCTGTCGAATCTATGAAGGACATCTTTTCGATGTGCCATCTTCTGAACCTGCTGCGGTCGTATGCGACGGACATGCTGTTCGTCCTACATCACATCCAATTGACGAAGAGCCTCGCTTGCCATTTTCGAACGATCGCTCGCATTGAGGTGCGTCCGAGGTTGCGGAGAGCGAGGGCAAACGACGAAATGCGACGCCTGTTCGAGACGGCGATAAACGCGTCTCGACGCTGTCCTTCAACATGACTTACGGACCTCTCGACATGAAGTATCGCATTGAGCCGGCTTGTCCTGACGACTTCTTGAATATCGCGGCACTCGACCGCATCGCATGGCCCGAGGTGCCGGACACTTACATCCCCGATGGCGAGCACATTTGGCGCGTGTGGTGCGACTACGGAACGCTGCTCGTCGCGCGGATCTCGGAACGCGGACCGCTGTGCGAGTCGAATGACATCGGCGGTGCTCTCATCCACTTCCCGACGCGGACTGGGGAGTTATTCCTACACAAGCTCTTCGTGCATCCGCTCTGCCGCAACATGGGGCTCGGGTCAGCATTGATGCGCGAGGCGCTGACGACAGCGACCGCTCCAGTGTTGCTCACCGTCGATCCTGAGAACGTGCATGCGGTCAAGCTCTATGAAGGAATGGGCTTCAAGGTTCGAGAACGCATCAAGGGCTATTACCGACCTCACGAAGACCGCTGCATCATGGCCTACACACCGAGCGATGCTGCGCGGAGTTCGTGATCTCTGCCGAGCATTGGCCGAAAAGGACGCCGTTTCCGTCGGTGACTTGCCGGTTCGATAGCACGGCCTTCTATTCGACGACTGATTGAGTCCCTCGCTGTCACCTTCTTTGTTGGGAGAGTTCCGCATGCATGCTCGTCTCTTGCTTCCGCTGTTGATGTGCGTTGTTGGGGTGCTTGCGAACCAATCGCCGGTTCGAGCTGAGCATGAGGGAAAGGTGCAAGTTTTATTACTCGGCGACAGCACGACGGAGGGCAGCGTGCCGAGACGGCATGTGCCGAAGGGGCCGCATTTGGAAGACGTCATTCGCATGCTGCTGGCGGAAGAGAAAGATCTGCCGCCGACGAACGTCATCAATCTCGGATTAAGCGGCGAGTACATCCGCCGGTTGCTCGATTCAGGACGTTACGAGAAAGCTGCATCGAAACTGCCGGGACTCGACTATGTGCTGATCCGATATGGGCTCAACGACAACGCCTATCGCGAAAACCTCAGTGAGAACTTCCCGAAGGACTATCACGAACTCATCACGCGGATCAGAGCCGATCATCCTCAAGCTGAGATCATCGTCATGACGGTCATTCCTTACGGGAACGAGGAGACCAGTCAGAAGCTGAATGCCCTCAACGAGCAAGTCGCAAAGACTGAAGGACTGCCGCTCTTCGACATCTATCCGCGCTATGCAGCGGAACTGAAGCGGGGGCCGGACATGCTCAACTATCGCCGCTTCCCATTGGACAAGATCCCCGAGAATCGTCGCGAGTTCGTGAAGCCATTCGTTGTCGGCGGAGCGAAGCCGACCGTCGAAGTGCTCGACAATCGGCTCGATGCGCATTTCGGTCATTTGCCCGGATGGTTCAGCGACCGTCATCCCAATCTCGCCGGCTATCACGTGATCGGCGACGAGACTGCAAAGTACCTCGCGCCCCTGATCCGCAAACGATTCGCCGGCAAAGCGACGGAGACTTCAGCGGCGAAGTGAGCGACGAGGACGCACAAGTTTGCGAGTCAGTTGCGGACGTCTTTCGCTCCCGGCGAGGGATTGAAACTCGCGAGTCGCCTTTGAGATGAGGGGCGCTCTGTTTGAGAAATGGCGATCGAAGTTGAGCAACCCCGAGTCGAGCGAGATGCCAGTCTCAGAGGACTTTTTCTTACAGCACGCCGCGTTTGTCGTTCTGCTCTCGGGCGGTGTCTCGAAGACCGCCAGATTGCAGAACGACGAACGAAGGTGCTGCGCCAGTCATCAACTGAGACCGACATTGAGCGGCTGTAATTCTTCTGGCACGAAGAAGCCGTCTTTGCGAATGAGTTTGTCGTCGAACCAAACTTCGCCGCCGCCGTGCGCTTTCGTCTGAATAAGCACGATGTCCCAATGCACTTTGCTGCGATTGCCGTTGTCGGCGGTCTCGTAAGCATTGCCCGGAGTCAGGTGCATCGAGCCGCCGATCTTCTCGTCGAAGAGCGTGTCGAGCATTGGTTCGCGGACTTCGTTGTTGAGTCCGAACGACCATTCGCCGATGTAGCGAGCTCCCTCATCGGTATCGAGGATCTCATTCAAGCGCTTGTCTTGTCCGTTCGAGCAACGGGCATCGACGATCTTGCCGTCTTTGAACTCGAAGCGAATGCGGTCAAAGACGATGCCTTGATACTGCGTCTTCGTGTTGTAGGTCATGACGCCGTTGACGCTGTTCTTGACCGGAGCGGTGAAGCATTCGCCGTCCGGGATGTTGCGGCGCCCGTGACACGGAATGACGGGAATGTCTTTGATCGAGAACGAGAGGTCCGTCTCGGGTGAGACGATGCGAACTCGGTCGGTGCGGCGCATGAGATCAACGAGCGGCTCTTGATTCTTAGCCATCGCCGCATAGTCCGCCGTGCAAACTCGAAAGTAGAAGTCTTCGAAGTCTTCGGTGCTGCGTTGAGCGGCTTGCGCCATCGACGGCGTCGGGTAACGCAGCACGACCCACTTCGTCTTCGGAACTCGCAGCGCCAAATGCACCGGGTGCCACCAATGCTCTTGATAGATCGCTTGCTGTGACGACGGGACATCGGCCAGTTCATTGCTGTTGGCCGAACCGCGAATGCCGATGTAAGCGGCCATCTGACTCATGGCATGTGCTTCGACGTCGCCGATGAGTTTGAAAGTCTCAGCATCTCCGTGCTTGAGCAGACTGCGGACGACGGCATTGCTCTTCCAATTCACAACCGGCAACGCGCCGCGCGCCCGAGCGATCTCGACGAGACAGCACACCAATCCCGGATCCGGCAAATCGAAAGCTTCAATCAGCACTTTCTCACCGGGTTGCAGTCGCGTGCTGTGATCTACGAGCAATTCGGCCAATCGTCTGATGCGAGGGTCAAGCATTCGTCACTCCTTTGAAGATGTTCTGAGGCGCCAAAACGGGGCGGGAGTCTGACGCAAACCGACACATCGAGGAACGCCGCACGACCGCTCATCCTCGTCGTCGTAGCATGGGATTCCATCCCGTGCTTTCTTCCGTTCTTTTTGGGTTCTCCGGGGTCACGACAACCTTGATGCGCAAAAGAAAGTGGCACGCCCCGAGAACTCGAACGCCGCACTCATCGCGCCGCGTCATCCGAGTTCTCAAAGCGTGCCACTCAGTTTTCAGAAGTCACAAAAGTTACAGCGGCTTCAGAGCAAGCAGCTCGGAGCTACGTAGCTGAGTCGATCCGCAACTCGCTCATCCCAAAACGCAAGCCCCGAAGACGCCCTACGTCACTTCCCAACCTTGACGATACGACTGCTTGATGAAGGACTGAGCCTTAGGCGTGCTCGCTGTCAGCGTCTTGTGATCCCAATCAAAGGCTCCCGCTCGGCAGGCGACGTTGCCTAACAAGACCGTCTCGCTCAAGGGGCCTGAGTAACTAAAATCACACGTTGCCATTTCTCCGCCCTTGCAGGCATTGATCCACTCGGTGTGAAAACCGGGCGACTTCGGAATCGTCGGCGTCGGCAGCTTGAAGTCTGCGAACTTGTCTGCTGGCAAGAGCGTGTACGTTTCGAAGCCCGCGATCAGCATGCCTTTCTCGCCGATGAAGACGTTGTTGCCCTTCGGCTTTGTGATGCCGAGCTTCTCCAAAATCGGCGGCGTGCCGTGATACCAGTGCAACGTCACGGCGGGACGGTTGCCGTTCGCCGGGAATTCGAACTTCGAGTGCATCGACTTCGGCGTGCGGGCCTCGTCCTGAGTCGGAGCGCCTCCGTCGACCTTCGTCGGATACTTCAGACCGAGTGCCCAGAACGGGATGTCAAGAATATGACATCCCCAGTTGCCGGACTCGCCCGTGCCGAAGTCCCACCAAAACCGCCAGTTGTAAGGACAGTAGTCCGGTGAATAAGGCCGATCGGCGGTCGGGCCGAGCCACAAATCCCACTTCAAATGGTCAGGCACCGCCGGAAACTGCTTCGGCATGTCGGGCATGCCGCGATTGCCGCCGACCCATGCATGCACTTCTTTCACATTGCCAATGACGCCCGCTTTGATGATCTCAACGGCGTCATGAATGCTCTTGAGCGTATGCCGCTGCACGCCGAGCTGTGTCGCGACCTTCTTCTCGGCGGCGAGCTTCGTCAGCTCACGCACTTCCCAAACGTTGTGAGCCATCGGCTTTTCGAGATAGACGTGTTTGCCGAGCGACATTGCCATTCGCGCCGGGTGAAAGTGCATGTGATCCGGAGTGCTGATCGCGACGGCGTCGAAGTGCTTTCCCATTTGGTCGAACATCTCGCGGAAGTCGAAGAACTTCTTCGCGTTCGGGAACTTCGAGTACGCATCACCGGCCCGCTTATCGTCGACGTCACACAGAGCGACGACGTTCTCTTTCGAGACGCCATTCAGATTCGAACGCCCCTGACCGCCGAGCCCAATGACGGCGACATTGAGCTTCCCCATCGCCGACTTGCTCTCTTCGGCGCTGACTGCCGAATGGATGTAGGCCCCGGCTCCGACGGCCAAAGCACTCTTCAAGACCGAGCGACGATTCAATTTCTGCAACATGTTGAACTTTCTCTGTAGTAAGTCAGTGATTTAATACCCGCGACACGGCGGCCGAATTCGCCTCTGGTTTGATCGCCAGTGAAGCTGCCTGACGATCCGCTTCTTTAAGCAAGCCGAAAAAGACAACTTCAGCCACAGATGAAACACAGATCGAACACAGATAATTCGAAAGGCGAAACGCTTTCTTTGATCCGCAATGCCAAATCCAAAAGTCATCATCTCGATCGCCGCACGGACTGGAAGGCCATGCTACTCAGGCGGACTCCGAGACCTCTTCGTCTGTGTTTGATCTGTGTTTCATCTGTGGCCAACCTCGAATTCTGGTACGACGGACTTGTAGTCCGTCGCGCCTCGTCTTCGACGGACTACAAGTCCATCGTGCCGGTATAAACTCATTTGCCTCTTGCCTTATACCCGGCTGAGCGTCCCTGAGTATCCGCCGAACGTATCCGTTTCGACGCCCAGTCGCTGCAGGACCGTCACGAAGAGTTTCGCCAATGGCAGTTCTTCGACTTCCATCTTTCCGGTCCAACCAGCATCCGAATCAATGCCGGCACCGGCTTGATTGTCTTCGTTACCCTTGCCGAACTTGAGATACCGACCGTTATTAAAGCCGAGATTCTTACCGCCGGCAGAAATGATCGGGTAATTGCGCGACAAGTGGAAACTGCTCGACGCGGAACCGTGCATCGCGAAAGTGTTATCCAACATATTCCCATTGCCCGTCGGTTCGGGAGTGTCCTTCAGACGCTGAGCGAAGCGGCCAAATTCTTCCGCTTGATAGCGGTTATAGGTGCCGAGATTCTCCCAACCTTTAGGCGCTTTGACCGCATGAGTCAGCCCGTGAGCACCGCCGAGTCCAACCGCGAGCGACAGCAAGTCGTGCGGGCCTTCGCCGTTTTCTCGACCTAATTGGAACGTCGCTGCGCGCGTCGAATCGCTCAGGAAGGCGAGATAGATCAATTCATACATCGTCTTGAAGTAGAGCTTCGCTTCTTTAGGCTCTGCATCCAAATGCAAGTTTTTGGTATCAACGACCGGGATCGGAGTATCGATCCAGCGTTGAGCTTTCGCCAATTTCAATTCGGTATCACGCACCGCGTCGAGATACTGCTTCAGCGTCTCTTGATCCTTCTTCGAAAGCTGACGGTTCAGCGACCGAGTGTTCTCAATCAGCAGATCGAGAGCGCTCTTGCTGCGAGCCAATTTCGCAGCAGCGTCTTTGCCACTCGTCACGAACAACAGATCGAAAATCTCTTTCGGCTTATTCATCGCCGGGATCGGGCGACCTTCGCGATTGAACGATTGAGTCTGAGCACCGCGCGGTCCGCCGACTCCGCCGTTTGTCGACATGACCAATGACGAGTGCCGAGTCAGGTCGCCGAATTTCTCCGCATAGACTTGATCGAGCGAGATCGAATTTTGATATGGGCCATGACCGCCGGTTGGCGCGCCCGTCAAATATTGATCCGCATTCGAGTGCCCATGCACGTTGCGGCAGGCAGGATGCGAAAGGCCGGAATAAATCGTGATATCACCGCGCAGCGGTTCGAGCACATCGAGCACTTTAGTCAGTTCAAAATCTTTCTCACCGCCGCGCGGGAACCAACTCCAATCTTTCCATGCGGGATCAGACTTGAGCGGCAGGCCGACTCCGTCCGGGTGATACACACTGACAAAGCGGCGCGGCGTCGGGTCGGTGCCGCGACTGTCTTTGGCGAAGGTCTCAAGCCACGGTAAAGCCAGCGCCAAACCGGTGCCTTGAAGAAACGTGCGACGACTTAGCAACGCAGATTTGTGGTTCATGTTGATTCCTATGTGAGTGTGATACTCGTTTAACCGCGTGCCCATCGGGCCGCGCTTTTCATTCTTCTTTTCTTCGCGATGTGGCCGAAATCAAAAAGAGAAAAACGCGGCCCGATGGGCACGCGGTTAAACGAGGGACTACTTCGAATTGAAAACGTTACTACTAACGATCATCTGCACGAGATCGCCCAGTCGGTCGTCTCGTTGTCGGAACTGAGCGGTCAAGTTGTCAATGTCGGCCCGATCGCCAAACGTCAGCGGCCGACCGAGCGCATACGCCGTTAGCTTATGCACCATCGCGCGGGCAAATTGATCTTGCCGATCCGTAAGCAGATACCGCTTGAGCCCGTCCATTCCTGCGAGCGTCTGCCGATTGAATAACTCCGACGTCGCATCGACCGGTTTGCTCTTAATCTGAGTCCGAAAGGCTCCGAACGCGTCGTAGTTTTCAAACGCGATGCCCCATGGATCGATACGCGAGTGGCACGAGTTGCAAGCCGCTTTGTTTCGGTGATTAGCGATCCGCTCCTTCAGCGTCATTTTCAGAATCTCGGGGTCAGTCAGATCGACTTCCGGCACATTCGGCGGCGGGGGCGGCGGCGGATCGTGAAGAATGCGTTTCAGCATCCAGATACCGCGTTTGAGCGGGTGCGAATCCTTGCCGTCCGAATTCATCGTCAACACTGCAGCGCCCGTCAGCAGGCCGCCGCGATTCGTCTGAGGAGTAATTGACACCTTGCGGAAATGCGGTCCAAAAACTTTCGGGATGTGATAATGGGCTGCCAGTCGCTCGTTGACCAATGCGTAATCCGAGTGAATGAAATCCATCACGCTGAGATTGTGAGTTAATACTTCCTGAAAGAAGGCGATCGGCTCTTCTTGCATTGCTTCTCGCAAAGAAGTGTCGGTGACATGAGTCACACTGTTGAGGCCCTCGAGTCCGAGCCATTGCTCAACGAAGTTCTGTGAGAATCGCCGAGCACGCGGGTCGGTCAGCATGCGATTCACTTGAGCGGTCAAAGTCGCGGGCTCGCGGAGTTTGTTCTGCTCGGCAAGCTTCAGGAGTTCTTCGTCAGGAAGACTCGACCACAAGAACAACGCGAGCCGACTGGCTAATTCAAGATCCGTGATCTTCGCCGGGGCTTTTGTTTCCTCGGTCGCCGCTCGCTGAATCACATAGAGAAATTCAGGAGTCGCCAGCGCCGTTGCGAGCACTTCGACCATTGCTTCTTCGAGCGTTTCGAAACTGGGCCGATACTTCGCATACAAGCCCATGAACTGATCGAGTTCCTGCGCGGCTACGGGACGACGCCAAACTCGTCGCAGGAACTGAGTTAATACCTCGCGACCATAGACCTCTTCGTTCGCCTTGTTGGCGCTCGCGAAGAAAATGTTGGTATGAGTCGCCGGCGGCCACTGCTCATAGTACGGCGCGCTGATTTCGATGTAGTCGATCAGCACTTGCAGACGATCCTCGCCACCATGCGCGTTCGACACATTGTGAATGTGCAGAAATTCGTCGCGGCGGGGAAATGTTGTCGTGAGTTTCCGGAAGGGGTTGCGCTGAATGTCGCTCAGCGGAATATCGAAGTGAATGAATTGCGGATTATCTGCCGGCGCGGTGACCGGGATATCTCTCGCGCTAATGGTCTCCATGAAGTTCGCGTTGTTACTGGTATGAGCGCTGAAGATCAGACGCAGACTGGCATACTCGTCCGGGTTCATCGACGAGCGGCCGGCGCGAATGCGGACGCGCATATTGCCTTCGTCCGGGAGGAAGCGGTCGAGATCCAATTTCAGTTCATTGGACCTCGGCAGCACTAACACCGCTTGAGAAACGGGCGGCGTCTGACCGGCAACGGCATCGGTTCGAGGGGTCGTCTTACCGCCGGGGAACGGGACGCTCTCACCGGTCTCTTGATGGAAGAGTTGCTGCTGATTCTTCGGCTTTTTGGAGTTCTTCTTACCCTTGCTCTCATCGGGTTTAGCGGCGTCCTTTTTGGCGGTCGCTTTATCCATCTCTTCCTGCATCGAGATGATGTAGGTCACCGCTTGCGGACGCTCCCCAGTAACAACTGCTCGCTTCAGCGCCTTGAGGGCGATCTCGCGGTAGGTCTCGAATTGAGAGACCGACATTTGCAGCAGTTCGGAACTATTCTTGAAGCCGTCTTCAGAAACAGTTTCCGGCGGCAATTTATTCGCGAGTTGATACGGCAAGCCGAGCAGATCTTGCAGGGCGTAGTTGTATTCATATTTCGTCAGCCGACGAAAAGACGAGTGCGACTTGCTATTGCGACGAATCAGCGATGCCTTCGTCAGTTCTTCGCTGAGCCAGTCGGTGATACTGCCGCGATCGGCGTCAGCGAGCACATACTCCGGAGCATCTTTCGGGGGCATCTCGGATTTGCCGAGCGCGTTGTAAACCTCGCGCCAGCGTTCGACGTCGGGACCGGCGAGCAAATCGGGATTCAGTTGATCGACTCTCAACCGGCCTTCGGCTTTCTCGGGACCGTGACACGCTATGCAATTCTTCCTGAGCAGCGGCGCAACCAACTTATGAAAGTAAGCGGTATTTGCGGTCGGAAGAGCGTCACTGACATTGGGCTCGGCCTTCGTTTCTTTCAGGAACCGAGACTTCGCGCGGCCTTGTTCGCGAGCCACTTCCAACGAGATCGGAGCCTCCTGCTTCTCGGCCTTATCAGCAGCCCAAATCGCGCCCGCGCATCCCAGCACAAGCAGAAGGGTGATCTTCAGAGTCTTCATAGGCGGCATTTCGTTTTTGGTCCGCGTCGATGAGTAACGCAGGGCACCGGCGAACCGGAAATCAAATCGGCGGGAATCGGCGAGGCGGGATGTCTGACGTAACCGACGAGAATCTCTGCGTTGAAACACAGTGGTCGTGCGGCTTCAAAATCCGAGCTTCAAAGTTTGAAGAGGCCCTTGCACGAGCGTCTGAAGTCGGACGACTTCGGCTACGGTTCTGTCGGAAACTTCAGAGTTGAATCGAGGCGGGAAAGCAGGGGGAAGAGGCAAGCGGCTGATGATTACTTTCCCCTACGACGGACTTCCAGTCCGCACTTCCGAGCTGCGGGAGTAATTCCTCGGGGCGGCTCTGCTCGGACCACTGTCGCGCAAAGAATGTCCGTCGCGCTAGATGCAGTGAGTGTCACGTTCCGGTTCAATCCCTCGTCACGTCCTGCGTCGTTCTTATCGAATGGGAGCCCTCGAATGTGCCTCACTCAGCGATTCCGTTTTGCTGTCTCCGTTAGTGCCCTTTGTCTCGCGATCGGCTGCGGTGAGAGCCAGAAGCCGGTAACTCAGCCAACTACGGAAACAGCCGCGTCAGCCGCGAACGTTCCGAGCGAAAAGACTCCGACAGATTCGCCCGCGACGAGTACCGATACCGCATCCGACAAGACTGCGAGTGCAGCTTCACCGAAGGCTGACACTGAGCCGACTGCGGGTAATTCTTCTGACACTGCGACGAAAGCCGATCACTCGGAACCTGCCGGGCCGCTGAATGCCGCCGGGGAAGAACTGCCGCCGACAAAGTTGCCGGCAGACCTGCTTGAGGGCAGCAAGCTCACGCCGCTCAATCCGCAGGGCACAGTACTGCTCGACTACCCCGGCAAGCGCGTGCTGCTCAAGACAAAGGTGTGCCTCACGCGCGGGGCGCTCGAAATGTTCTTGTGCCTCAAACAAACGAAGGAGCACGAGTCCGTTCTCTCGATCGACGCGGAGGCCTACACGATTCACGGAGCACTCATCGCACTCGATGCGAAGGAGGGGCAGCCGGTGAAGTTCTCGCCCGAGTACGTGCCGCCTTCGGGCGACGTCATTGAGGTCTTCGTGCATTGGGTCGACACGCAGGGCAAGTTGCATCGCCGCCCGGCTCAGCAATGGATTCGCTACTCGCGCGACCGCTTTCACGAGGAGCAGTTCGACAAACTGCCGGATGATTTCAAGCTCCCGGAAGACAGCAATCTGCGCTACGACCCGACGAACAAATTCCTCATTTGGTACGGGCCGATGACGACAGCAGAACGCGACCAGTTGCTCCGCCTGAGCAAAGACAAGAAGTACCGCGACGCGATTAATCGCTTCCATCAGGCCGGACTGCCGCGCGAAACCGCAGCGGACTTCGTCTTTGTCGGCAGCGGCTTCAGTGATGAGGGCGAGAACGGCAAGCGGTATCTCGCAGAAGGCGGCTATGTCATTTGTGTTGCCAACTTCCAGACGGCCATGATCGATATTGCCGCGAAGAGTTCGTCGAGCGGCACCGAGAACCTCAACTTCGAAGCATGGCAAGAACGATTACCCCCCTCGAAGTCGGAAGTGCTCGTTGAACTCGTCGTGAAGAAGCCAGTTGAGAAAACCGAGAAGGCCGAGTGACGCGCTGAGTGCTGACGGGCTTCATTCGCGCGACGGTTGCGAACCGCGCGTCTCTGCGTTGTTGAATAGGCTCGTCGGCAGGAGAGTGCTGCGTGTCTTGAAGATTTCCGATGTCGCTCCGCAGAGGCTCGCTCATGACAACGGCTGCTCAACCGCGATTTCTCGATGCGAAGGCGATTAGCCGGATTTCGCGATTGGATGTTCGCTCGCGAATGGTCGTCGAGGGCTTTTTGACCGGGCAGCACAAAAGCCCCTATCACGGTTTTGCGATCGAGTTCGCGGGGCATCGCGAGTACGTCCCCGGTGACGAGATCAAGCACATCGACTGGCGCGTTTGGTCGAAGACCGATCGGCTCTACATCAAAGAGTACGAGGAGGAGACCAATCTCAAGTGTCACATCTTGCTCGATTGCTCGAAGTCGATGAGATACGGCGAGAAGGGCGAGCCCGCATGGAGTAAGTTTGATTACGCAGCAACGGCAGCCGCATCGCTCGCGTTCCTCTTACAGCAGCAGCAAGACGCCGTCGGCCTCACGGCCTTTCATTCGGCGATCGAACGGCAGCTTCCGCCGAGTTCGCATCCCAGTCAGCTCAAACGACTGCTGCATGAACTCGAACAGGTGCAGCCCGACAACAAGACCGACGTCGGCGATTTGTTCCTGCAATTAGCCGGGCAGATTCGGCAGCGCGGCATTGTCGTGCTCGTCTCAGATTTGTTTTTGGATCTCGCAACGCTGACGGAAGCACTCAAGCAATTTCGGCTGCGGCGGCATGAGGTCATCGTCTTGCACGTTCTGCATGAGGACGAGCTGACCTTTCCATTCGACGACAACACGCTGTTTCGCGGGCTCGAACTGCAACAAGAAGTACACACAAATCCGCGCGCGTTGCGACGCTCGTACTTAGAGGTCTTCGATCGCTATCTCGAAAACGTGTGGAAGATCTGCGCGGGACAAAACATCGACTACGTGCGACTCAATACGGCGGAACCGCTTGATGCGGCATTGGCGGCATACCTCACGTTGCGGGCACGGACTCGCAAACGGCGGTGATGCGCGTTGCGGTTGTTGGACTGCGTGCGGTTTGATTGGGAGCAGATTGTTCGGAGTCGGATTGCCGCTGCGCGGAGAGACTCTTCTTGCCTGCGGTGACGCGGCCCGATGGGCACGCGGTTAAACGATTTTTTATGGGGGCACTCATGCTCGCGATGCTTGATCGGCGGCAGTTCTTAGCGGCTTCGGCTTTTGGGTTCGGTGCTTTCGGGGCAATGGGGAGCGATGCTCCGAAACGGCCGCGAGTTGCTGTGCTGACGACCGTGCTGCGGTTTCGATCGCATGCTTTCAACATCCTCGAAAACTTCTTTCGGCCCTTCTTGTTCAACGGGCAATTGGTCGACCCCGGAGTTGAAGTGGTGTCGCTGTATGTCGATCAGATTCCCGAAGACGGGGATCTGTCGCGCGACTTCTCGCAGCGGTTCAACGTGCCGGTCTGCTCGAACATCTCTGACGCGCTGACATTAGGCACCGGGAGATTGGCCGTTGATGCGGTGCTGTCGATCGTTGAGCAGGGTGAGTATCCGAAGAACGAGCGCGGCGTTGTCATGTACCCGCGCAAGCAGTTCTTTGATCAAGCGGCTTGCGTCATGCGGCAGTCGGGGCGCTTCGTGCCGTTCTTCAACGACAAGCATTTTTCGTATCGCTGGGATTGGTCGCGCGAGATGTATGACGTCGCGCGTTGCAACGGCATGCCGTTGATGGCGGGCAGTTCGGTGCCGCTCGCTCAGCGCAGTCCGATGCTGACTCTGCCCGAGAATGCTGAGATTGAAGAAGCCGTTGCGGTGCATGGCGGCGGATTCGAGAGCTACGACTTTCATGCGCTCGAAGTCTTGCAGTCGTTTGTTGAAGCTCGGCGCGGCGGCGAAACGGGCATTGAGTCAGTCGAGTTCTTTGAAGGCGATGCGTTGCAGCAAGCGCTCGCGGCCGGACGTTGGTCGAAAGAACTCGCGACAGCAGCGATGCAGGCCGAGATCGAACGCGGCAATCAACCGCGCGGACTGAGCAAAGTCGAAAAGGTCATCCCGGCGGATACAGCACCGTCGCATGCGGTCGTGCTGAGCTATCGCGACGGACTGAAGGCGAGCGTGCTCAAGATCGGCTCGAGTGCCAATCGATGGAATTTTTCTTGCAGGCTCAAAGGCGACGCTCGCGTGCATGCAACGTCGATCTACAACGGGCCATGGGGCAATCGGAATCTCTTCAAAGCACTCTCGCATTCGATTCAGCACTTCTTCCGCAACGGCAAGTCACCGTATCCCGTCGAGCGAACGTTGCTCGTCAGCGGCGTGCTCGATGCTGCAATGTGGTCGAAGGAGCTTTGCGGCTGTCGCATCGACACTCCCAATTTAGCGCAGAGCTATGCCCCGCGCGACTTCAGCGCCTTCCGAGAGACCGGAGCAAGCTGGCGCGTGCTGACGAGCGAGACGCCCGAGAAGAAGACGTTCGAGCCGGGTGATGCGGACTTGATGCGGTAGTCGCGAAGTCAGTGAAGGCAGCGAGTCGCGGAGCGACTCGCCTACGTAGGTCAGTCGCTCCGCGACTGACGATCGCAAAAAGCCGATCATTCCGCCGGTTGCAGCCAGTCTCGAATGCTCGCGCAGATGCGAGTCGGGTATTCGCGGTCGTAGCCGAGTCCCGTCGAGCGCCAGAAGTTGGCGTCGATCAGTTTCGGGAAGTGCTTCGGCTTGCCGAGTTGCGCGAGGATCTTTTCGCGGCCTGAAGCAGTCAGTTCGATCCAGTACGGGTAGAGCAAGTAGCAAGTGAGCTCGCCGGTCTTCGGACTGACTAAGCGCGTGACGTGCTCGTTGATGTAACCGCTGCCTTCCGGCGTTGCTTCGCGCGGTCTCACTTCCGGCATTGGGATCGGCCGGAGCACGGCGATGTCGGAGTCCTCAAGCCCGAGTTCTTCGAAGCACTCTCGACGAACGGCTTGCTCGGGAGTCTCCCCGAATTCGAGCTTCCCGCCGGGCAAGCGCGTGCTCTCGTCGTGCCTTTGGCGCGTGACGACGAGCTTCCAATTGTCGGGGCCGCCGACTTCGAACGGGATGACAGCATGCGCGACGCCTCGCACCGAAAGTCGCGGACTGCGCGGATTCACTGCGATTCGCACGACCTCAACGGGCAGCGGGGAATGCCATAACGACAACGGGTTATGGCAGACATACGGCCGACACTGGCGCACTCCGCAGACGAGCGTGAGCCCATTGAGTTTGCTGCGCAGTTCGGGATGCCGCTCGTACCAATCGCCAATCATCTCGGCGTAAGACTCGCTGACGACGACGCTGTCTTGCAGCGCTAACGAGACTCCGACTGAGTGCCCGGACTTCGTTTGTTCGATGATCAGCGGCACTTCGTCACAGTGAGTGAGCACCGCGCGAAACGGTGCGGGTGATTGATCGCTTGCGGATGTAACAGTTGTGTCACCGACAGAGACGATGCCCGGCAGCTCGTCGCGAAAGAACTTCAGCAGGTCGTCGCGGAACTCGACGAGCGACATGCCGCCGCTGAGTAAGCGCGTGCCGGCATGCACGGCTTGCTGATAGAGCTTGAGCAGCCAAACGGGCGAGCAATGCGCGGAGTTCGGTACGAACGTCGGCGCTGAAGCCGCAAGGACGCGCTGCAAGATGTCGGCGTGCTGCGCATCGAAGCTACTCACTGTGCCCGAGATGTCATTGAGTCCGCGCCATTCCAAATACGACTGGCGGAACGGTCCTTTGTAGTCACTGCCAGTAAATGGCAGATCGCACTGAGGAATGACCGCACCGGGCAGCGGACTCGCGACGCGAACGTGCCAAATGAAATCGAGAACGTCGGTCTCGGGACTGCGCAGGTCATAGGCAACGAACGCGAGTCGGCTTTCGAACTCGGACGCAGCGAGAATCAGTCGGTCCCCGAGCACGCTGCTGATGTGATGCGGGTTCGCTTCCATTTCCGCATGGCGCACCTTCGGAGACGAGAAGAGCAACGAACGCAGGCTCGACTCAGCTCCGCAGAGCGTTGCTCCGGTTGCGGTCAGCACCTGCGACATCGCGCCGTGTCCGTGCCCGTCCGTCACGAGGCAACTGGTGCGAACATGCATGCCGCACTTGCGCTGAGACTTTAAGAACCGTCGCCATTGGCCGAGTCGCGCAAGGCGTTGAAAGCTCCAGTGCTCAGCCGAGAAATCAATGACGCCGCGATCGGCTTCGGACTGACTGAGCTGCCGCAATTTCTCGACGACGTATTGGCGGCTGTCGGCATCGCTGAGGCAGAGGCGGTCTTCGAAGCTATGCAGCACCTCAGTCGCGTTCGGCGTCAGCGGCTCGCCAAAATCAGAGAAGATGTCGGAGTGCAATTGCGTCATGCGGTGCTTCGAAGATCCGGGTGCGGAAAGGCGGGGAGCTTAGAGAGCAACTCGGAACGCACATAGGGCATTTGAGCGAGCACATAAGCGACGCGAACGGCAACTGCATCGCGACGAGTCGGATGTCGGACGCGCGAGCAAGAGAGCGGCGGCGGCATGCTCTTGATTGGCCGTCGGGCTTCAATTGCAGCGAGCGATTGATGCTCGCTGCACGGCGTTAGAGCAGCTCGGTCGCGCGGCTCTGTAGTTCAGATTCCAGTTTTGAACTGCGGGTTCAGCGAGTTGCCGACGTTGTTCTGCGGCCGGGAGGGACTCGCGGACTCAGGCAGAGCCGGACGGGAGCAAGAGCTTTCCGAGGGTGCGTTCCCAAGCGGAGCATGGGAACGAGTGCGCGATTCGGGCGAGCGGTTGCAGCTCGCAGCAGGTTGCTTCAGCGGCTCGATCACGCGGCTTGCTAACTCATCAGCTCGTGAATCGGAGTCGGGTTGCTGACGAGATGCGACGGTCGGCCTTGAGGCGTATAGAGGATCTTGTCGGGATCGATGCCCATTTTGGTGTAGACCGTCGACACAAAGTTCTCGGGAGACAGCACGCGTTCGACGGCCGAGTAGCCGCTGCGATCGGTTGCTCCCACAACGACACCGCCGGGAGTCCCGCCGCCGGCCATCAACACTGACATCGCGTTCGACCAGTGATCGCGGCCGGCTTTGTTTTGTCCCTGCAACGTTGAGATCTTCGGCGTGCGTCCGAACTCGCCGAGCGCCAACACAAGCGTCGTCGACAAGAGGCCGCGTTCTTCGAGATCTTCAATCAGCGTCGCGACAGTGTTGTCCCAATCGGGCAATCGCTTCGTGCATGCTCCGAAGAGATCCGCATGATGGTCCCATCCGCCATCATAGAGCGTGACGAATGGCACTCCGGCTTCGACCAAACGGCGAGCGAGCAAGGCTCGTTGTCCGAATGAACTACGACCGTACCGATCACGCACTTGATCGGGCTCTTTGTGAATGTCGAAGGCCGCTTGAGCAGACGTCGAAGTAATCAGGTTGAAGCCCTGCCGGTAGTACTCATCAAGACCGAGCACCGGATCGCCGGCAGCCTTCTCGTTAATGCGCGGCAGCTTGTCGATCAGCTTGCGCAAGTCAGATCGATGCTGAAAATCGTCGTCGGTCAGTCCCTTCGGCAGAGCAACGTCTCGCACGCGGAAGTTGGCTGAGTTCGGATCATCTCCGACGACGAACGGTGCATGCTTTGCCCCGAGAAAATTCGGACCGCCGGAACGCGACATCGACGGCATCGAGAAGTAGCTCGGCAGGCCATTGTTCTTGCCGACTTCGTACGAAACGACCGAGCCCATACTCGGATGAAAACTGACGAAGGCACCGCAACCGACCGGGATGCGCGGAGGAGCGCCGGTCATCATGTAATGGTTGCCGGCTCCGTGATTGCCTTGATCGTGCCGGATCGAGCGAATGGTCGCGAACTTATCGGCGATGCTCGCGAGGCGCTTCATGTGCTGAGAAAAATGGACTCCGGGCAGCTTCGTACTGATCGCAGAGAACTCGCCGCGAATCTCCGCCGGGGCATCCATTTTTGGATCCAGCGTCTCGAAATGAGTCGGTCCTCCGTCCATCCAGACAAGCACAACGCTCTTTGCCGTCGCGAGTCGACTCTGACTTTCATCACTGCTCAAGGCTCGATTTTTCAGCACGTCGACGAAGCTCATTCCGAGCCATGCTCCCAATCCGAGCTTCAAACAGTCACGGCGCGAAACACCTTCGCAATTGGTTGATGTCGGCATATTTCGATCCTCGGGACGATGCATTGAGAGAGACAAGTAAGCGATGTCTGCAAAGCAGCGGGCGAGTATTGAAGGGCACTTCAGAGCCCGCAAGTCCGATCAAGACGACCCGATGAGTGCCAGCAAAGTGAGCATCGGCCAGTCGGCAGAAGCGGCTTCATCAGCAACTTGAATCAGCGACTTCAGGCGAGTCTCGATAGTGTTTGCCGAGCGAATCTGAGATGGTCCTGAAGGTCGACGCGGCGAAGGGAAGAGTCGCAATCGCGTCGTCGAAGCAGCGGCCGACGTATCGAACAAGGAGTAACTGTGAAGAACGTGCTGACTTTGATTTTGGCTGGCGGAAAGGGCACGAGGCTCGAACCGCTGACTCGCGAGCGTGCTAAGCCGGCGGTCCCGTTCGGCGGCGAGTACCGCATCATCGACTTCACTTTGTCGAACTGCATCAACAGCAATCTCAGACGGATTCTGCTGCTGACTCAGTACCGAGCCGCGAGTCTTGATCGGCATATTGGGCTCGGATGGAACTTCCTGCATCGACCGCTTGATGAGTTCATCGAGATCCTGTCGCCTCAGCAGCGGATCGACGACCAGTGGTATCAAGGCACTGCCGATGCCGTTTATCAAAACATCTACACCATCGAGCAGCACGCAGCAGACTACATCCTCATTCTGGCCGGCGATCACATCTACAAGATGGATTACTCGGACATGATCCGAGCGCATATCGAATCCGAGTCTGTAGCAACGATTGCATGCTTGCCGGTTCCGCTGTCTGAGTGCGACCAGTTCGGAGTCATTGAAGCTGACGCTGACATGCGCATCACCGGCTTTCGCGAAAAGCCCGCGACGACGAATCCGATGCCCGGTGATCCGCACAACTTTTTGGCCTCAATGGGCATCTACGTCTTCAACCGCGACTACCTCTTGAACCGCCTGTGTGAGGATGCGACCGATCGCAATAGTGCGCACGACTTCGGCAAGAACATCATCCCGGCGATGATTAAGCAGCATCCGGTGCTGGCCTATCCGTTCCGCGACCGCAACACCGGTAAGACAAATTACTGGCGCGATGTCGGGACGCTCGATGCGTACTACGAAGCGAATATGGATCTCGTTTCGATCAAGCCGGAACTCGATCTCTATGACCGCTCATGGCCGATCCATACTTATTCGCCGCCGCTGCCGCCGGTGAAGACAGTGTTCTCTGACTTCACGGGGCCTGAACCGCGAGTCGGCCGCGCAACGGGCAGTATGGTTTGCTCCGGCAGCATCATTTCGGGCGGGGCAGTCGATCGGTCGATTCTGGGGCACAGCGTGCGCGTTAATAGTTGGGCCGAAGTGGAAGAGTCGATCTTGTTGCAAGGCGTGCAAGTCGGTCGTCGAGCAAAGATCCGTCGAGCGATCATCGACAAGAATGTCCGCGTGCCGGAAGGAGTCGACATCGGCTTTGATCGAGCGACCGATCTCGCGAACGGACTCACGGTGACGGAGTCGGGACTCGTCATTGTCCCAATGGATGCGTTTTCGAACTTCGTTTGAGTGAGCGAGGAGCGTCTGCAAGTAGCATGGCCTTCCAGTCCGTGCCGTCTTTGCTGTCTCAAACAACATCGACCGGGCAATCGATGAGCACGGGCTAGAAGCCCATGCTACGACTTCGGAAGCGATCTTCAGCCGATCTCACACTGAGTACGAATTCTTACAGTCTGCAAGCAACCTTCGAGAAAGAAGCGATCGTGAATCTAGGCTATCGACGTCTGCTGCGGCCCGATGAAATCTCACGCATCTCGCGACTCGAAGTGAAAGCGCGGCAGATTGTTGAAGGCTTTCTCTCCGGCTTGCATCGCAGTCCGTACTTCGGTCAGTCGGTCGAGTTCGTGCAGCATCGCGAGTACGTGCCGGGCGATGACATTCGCCGCATTGACTGGAAAGCATGGTCGAAGACCGATCGCTACTACATCAAGCAGTATCAAGAGGACACAAACCTCAGAACGACGCTCGTTGTTGATCTCAGCGAGTCGATGCAGTTCGGTTCGAAGGCCATCACGAAGTACGAGTACGGCTGCACGGTCGCAGCGTCGATGGCCTACTTGCTGTTGCGACAAGCGGACTCAGTCGGGCTCGTCACGTTCGATGACAGCGTGCGGTCGCAGATCGAGCATCAGTCGAAGCAGACGCACTTGAATGCGATTCTGGCGGCGCTCGACGCACAGAAGCCGGCAGCGAAGACCGACATCTTCGGCATCTTGCAGCAAGTGGCCGAGCAGCAAGCGCGGCGCGGGATGATCGTGATCGTCTCGGACTTCTTTGTGCCGCGTGCGGGACTCTTCAAAGGGCTCAACCTGCTGAAGTTCCGAGGTCACGATGTGATGCTGTTTCATGTGCTCGACGATCAAGAACTCGACTTCGACTACAGCGGCACAACGAAGTTTGAGGGCCTCGAATCGGCGGGCGATTTGACGTGCGATCCGCGTTCGTTGCGCGAGGGTTATCAAGAGGCACTGCAGGCTTATCTCGCTGAACTGCGACGATTCTGCTCTCAGGGACAGATCGACTATCAGACGATTCGCACGAGCGAGCACGTCGATGCGGTATTGGCTCACTACTTGAATCACCGCGTCGGCATGAGCCAGTCGGGGCGTCGTTAAGGCTCGGCTTCGTTTGAGCTTTCGGTCCGCGTCTGAGACCGGCTTCTCGCATTGCGACCGTTGAAGCCTCTCTCGAAAAATGCAGACGGCCGAGAGCGGTCATCCTACGGCATTTTGCGTTTCACTCTTTTTCACTCAGCTTGCACTCAAAAGATCGCATCTATGTCTCCGACTTTTCGCGTTCGAGTTACGAAGGATCATCTCGTCTTCAGCGCCGCGCACTTCATCACGTTCAACGGCAACATCTGCGAACGCTTGCACGGTCATAATTGGCGGACGGCGGTCGAAGTCGTCGGTCCACTCGATGAGAACTCTTACGTCTTCGACTTCATCGCATTGCGCGATGCGTTGCAGGCGATCGTCGCGGAACTCGATCACCGCATGCTGCTCGCGACTTTGCACCCTGCAATCCGAGTTACAGCGACCGAGAAGGAAGTCGAAGTGCGGTTTGAAGAGCGGAGATGGATCTTCCCGCGCGAAGACTGCGTGCTGCTGCCGATCGCGAACACAACGGCGGAGTTGATCGCGCAATGGATCGGCGGGCGACTGCTGCCGACCGTCAAGACCTATCCCGGCGCGGCAGTGACGGCGCTGCAAGTCGAGGTCGAAGAGAACTTTGGCCAATGGGCGATCTGCACGTTGCCTGTCGTCCGTTAAGCAAAGTCTCTCGTAGCCGAAATCGTGAGATTTCGGACTCCGTTGCCGCGCCCCCGAATTCTGACGAATTCGGCTACGGAGCTTGTCGCACGCGACTCGGCGAACGATGTTCGGTCGGTTCGGTTTGTCAGCAATGCCGGGTTCCGGTGAACGCGGTCTCGTCGGCTTTCCCGAGTTCGGAATCATTTTGCGTGAGTTGAGTCCGCGAGTACTTGAAGCTCAAACCGGACGTGAAGTGCGGCGAGTAGAAGGCATGACATCGCAACTCAAACTGAGTCGCTCGGCATGATGCCGGTCGCGCTGCAATGGAACTCATTCGAAGACACGCAACATGATTGCCCCTGATCAACAGCACTTTGAACTTGAGGTGCTCGACGACTGTTGGAACCGCATCGGAGTGAAAGGCGACGCTTCATGCTCGGAACTCAAGAAGCATGTGCATTGCCATAATTGCCCGGTCTTCTCGGCAGCGAGTCACCGCTTGTTCGACCGGTCAACGCCGTCGGATTACCTCGCGGATTGGTCGCAGCGGCTGATGCAGACGGTGAGTCCCGCTGCTTCAGACACCGTTCCCGTTGTCATCTTTCGGCTCGCGTCGGAATGGTTTGCATGGCATACGCGGTCGGTTGTTGAAGTCGCCGAACCGCGAGTAATTCGTCGCATTCCGCATCGCACGAACAACATCTTGTTGGGACTCGTCAACATTCGGGGCGAATTGCAGATCTGCGTTTCACTGCGCGAACTCCTTTCGATCCGCGCGGCCATTAGCGGCGAGACTGCGGACGAGTTTCCGAAGGACCGCTTCTTAGTGGTGACAAATGGCAGCGCACGTTGGGTCTTTCCGGTCGATGAGGTCGCCGGAGTGCAGAGGCTGCCGCAAGACTCGCTGACCAATTTGCCGCTGACGGTTTCCGATGCCGCAGTCCGCTTCTCGCTCGGAGTCTTTCGCGACGAAGGACGCACGATCGGCCTCTTGTCTGATGAAGCCATCTTCCCCGCCTTAGAGGGCCGCATTCGATGAGTACCGGACCCGATAATTTCTTGCTTGATCTCTTTCGCGAAGAGGTTCGCTCGAATGTTGAAACGCTGTCGAATGGGCTCGTCGATCTTGAGCAAGCTCCGAGCAACGTTCAGTTGATCGAACCGCTGATGCGCGCTGCTCACTCCGTCAAAGGAGCGGCGCGAGTTGTCGGAGTCGAAGCCGGCGTGCAAGTCGCGCATTCAATGGAAGAGTTATTCGTCGCCGCTCAAAAGGGACGAGTGCTACTCGGCGGCGGGCATATCGATCTTCTGTTGCGCGGCGTCGATTTGCTGAGTCAGATTCGGTTAGCCGTCGGCGATCGTCTTGCCGATTGGATTGCGGTTCATGCGACCGGGATCACTGAGTTAACACAGCGATTGGATGCAGCGGCGAGCGGGGCACCGATTGAGAAGATCGAAGCAGCCGCACCGTTGATCGTCGCTGCGGAGTCGCCTTCCGCACCGAACGCAGTGACTGCGACTGAACCCGAAGCGGCAACAACGCCACTCAGTCGCGACGCCGTCGACTATCACGCGATCACTCAATCTCCACTGTTCCCCATTTGGCGAACGGAGGTCGTGACTCAATGCGAGTCCGCGTTGAACGCCTTCGATTCATTCGCAACGACTGACGATGCGGCACGACTGAGCGACTCATTAGTTCGCATCGGACAGAGCATTCGGTCGGCATCGTTGTTGATCGGAGTGCGTCCGATTGGAACGCTCGGAACGGCAATCGAAACGCGAGCACTCGCCGTTCGAGAGGATGTAACTCAACTTACTCCGACGGCCATTGCTGACGTCAAACGAGTCGCCGAGATCTTGCGCAACGTTGCTGGCATCGAGCCGTTTCAAGTTGAGCCGTTCATTGAAGACAACGAAGCGGAACTCGGTGCTCTCGCTGCGAGATTGAGTGCAGCGCCGCTGACAAGATCGAGCGGAGACAGCGACGAATTCGCGGTTGCAGTCACTGCGTCCGCCGTTCCGGTGTCGATTCAGCAGAGCGTTCAAGCAGCGCAAGCAGCGGCATCGCTCGCGCCTCGAACAACCTTTGCGCCCGAAACGGCGACGGTCCGCAGCATTCCCGCAGTCGCAAGTCCGAATGACGCGCAGCGTGACGTTGCTGCGGTCTCAGCGGAAACTCGATCGGCGTCTGCCGCAACGACTTCAGCGCCTGTAGCTCCGACTACAGTGCCGGCAGCAGCGTCATCAACGCTTCCGGCGCCGACATCTTCAACAGCAGCAAGCACGGCATCGGCTGCCGAGTCCGAAGAGCGAGTCGTTCGAGTGACCGCTCAAAGCTTGACGCGACTCATGGGGCTTGCGGGTGAATCGCTCGTTGAAGCGCATTGGTTGCCTGCTTTCGCAAACTCGTTGCTCAAGCTGAAGAAGCATCAGCAGCTCGCGGCCGACATGCTCGACAACGCCTTTCAAACGCTGCGCGATGTTGATCTCGATTCGTCTGCGCGCGAGGCCCTTTATGAACTGCGGCACAAGTTGCTTGAGTGCCGCACCGAATTGACGTCGCGCATCGACGAGTTCGAGCAGCACACTCGGCAAGCCGATGACCTCAACAGTCGGCTGTATCACGAAGTCATTGCCAGTCGCATGCGGCCTCTTGCAGACGGGACGCAGGGCTTTCCGCGAATGGTCCGCGACCTCGCGCGACAATTGGGCAAACGCGTGCAGTTTGAAATCGAAGGCCAGTCAGCTCCGGTCGATCGGGACATTCTTGAAAAGCTCGAAGCCCCGATCGGGCACATTCTGCGCAACGCTGTCGATCACGGTCTTGAGAATCCTCAAGAGCGACTGAAGGCCGGCAAGCCTGAAGTCGGCACAATCAAGATCAGTGCGCGGCACTATGCCGGAATGCTGCTGCTCACGATCAGCGATGACGGACGCGGCATTGATCTCGAACGCTTGCGCTACAAAGTCGTCGAGCGAGGACTCACGAACTCAGAGACCGCGTCAAAACTCAGCGAGGCCGAGCTACTGGAGTTTTTATTCCTGCCGGGTTTCTCGACGCGGGATCAAGTGACGCAGGTCTCGGGACGAGGCGTCGGACTCGATGTTGTTCACAGCACGATTTATGGAGTGGGCGGTTCGGTCCGACTCACAACGCAACTCGGCAGTGGGTCGACGTTTCATTTACGACTGCCGACGACGCTCTCGGTCATCCGCGCGGTGCTCGTGAAGATTGCCGGTGAGCCGTATGCGTTTCCTCACAATCGCATCGACCGCATCTTCCGATTGAAGACCGAAGCAATCTCGTCGCTTGAGCATCGGCAGTTCTGTCAGGTCGACGGTCGCAATGTCGGACTGCTTTTCGCGCGGCAGCTCTTTCAATTGGATGACGTCGTCAAAAAGCCGATCGCTGCCGAGCAGCAAGTCGCAGTGACCTCGCTGCGGAATTCAGCAGCGGACGAGCTCTGCGTCATCCTCTTTAGTCATCACGACGAAGAGTACGGGCTGATCGTCGACGAGTTTGTTGGCGAGCAAGATCTCGTCGTGCGGTCGCTCGAAGCGCGGCTCGGCAAGATCCCGAATATTCAAGCGGCAGCCATTCTCGACGACGGCTCACCGTCGTTGATTGTTGATCTCGACGACTTGCGTAATTCGATCGCTCGTTTGCTGAGAACTCAGAAGCTGCAACGCAGCGACGGCAAAGCGGCGAGCGGTTCTGTTTCGGGCAAGCGGCGAGTGCTCGTTGTCGATGACTCGATCACCGTCCGCGAGGTGCAACGGCAATTACTCACGCAGCAGGGCTATGAAGTCGAAGTCGCAGTCGACGGAGCTGACGGATGGAATCGCATCCGCGACGAATCCTTTGATCTCGTCATCAGCGACATCGACATGCCGCGCATGAATGGCTTCGATTTCGTGCAGGCAATCAAGACCGACACAAAGCTGCAAAGCACGCCGGTGATCATTGTCTCCTACAAAGATCGCGAAGAAGATCGGCTGCGGGGTCTTGAAGTGGGGGCCAATTACTATCTCACGAAGAGCAGTTTTCACGACGAAACTCTGATCGATGCCGTGCAAGACTTGATTGGCACTCCGAGCTAATTGGCTTGCAGCGATTCTCTTTTGAGGGCTTTGAGAATTAACGCATCGGAAAAAACTTCCTTACCCGCTGCGCAGCCGCAATGGGCGAGGAACTCCGGTACGACGGACTTGCAGTCCGTCGCTCCGACACAACGGCATGCGACGGACTGCAAGTCCGTCGTACCAATCCGCCTCTCCGATTGTGGACGCGAAGCCGGTGAGAGACTCTTGTCGGAAACGTCAGAATTGGACGAAGTCATGAGAAGACTGCGGGGGCGAGTTCTTGCAGGTCTCATCTTCCTGAGTCCTGACAGAAGTTACTCACCGAGGGACGCCCCAGTTTGCGAGGAACACTGGCACGACGGACTTGTAGTCCGTTGCGATTCGTCGTCAGGAGCGACGGACTACAAGTCCGTCGTACTCAAGAATTGACAGTATTCCGCAGGATGCGGCTCTTCCGACGGACTGCGTTTTGGGAATCAACATGCGAGTCGCCATCGTCAACGATTTGTTGACCATTACCGAGATGCTCCGACGGATCATTGTGAGCCGCCCTGAATTTCAAATTGCATGGGTCGCGAGTGATGGCGCGACGGCGATTCGTAAAGCCGCTGAAGATCCGCCGGATGTCATTCTGATGGACTTGCAGATGCCCGGCATGAGCGGTGCCGAAGCAACGGGCGAGATCATGCGACGATCCCCGTGCCAAATTCTGGTTGTGACCTCAAGTGTCAGTGCGAACTACTCGCTTGTTTGCGAGGCAATGGGGCACGGAGCCTATGACGCAATTAATACACCGCTCGTCGATCCGACGAAGTCGCTTTCAGAAGTCGGCGAACCGATCTTTCAAAAGCTGGCGAAAGTAAATCGCGTCAGTCGCAGCGGCTTCTTTCGGCGTTCCGAACTCGGTCTGCCGACAAAGCCCGATGCCTCAACGTCAGACAGCGATAGCGGAATCTTTCGAGCGGCGAACAGTGTTACTGCTCCGCCTTCTCGCGCGATCGACGCCACTGACTCGGGAGTATTTCGCCGACCGAGCGCAATCAGTGTGCCGATCATTGCATTGGGCGCGTCGACGGGCGGCCCGCCGGCTTTGCTTGAAGTCCTTGCAACATTCCCGGCAACGTTGCCCGCATCCGTCATCGTCATTCAGCACATTGACCGCGAATTCGCAGCGGGACTTATCAGTTGGCTCTCCGAGAAGTGCTCCCTGCGTGTGACTGCCGCCGTTGACGGTGAAGTGCCCCGAGTCGGCTGCGTGCATGTTGCGACGACGAACGACCATATGATTCTGAAGTCCGACGGTACTTTAGGTTACACCGTCGAGCCGGCTGCGAATCCCTATCGCCCGTCCGTCGACACAATGTTTGAGAGTCTCGCTAAGCACGGTCCGCGTACTGGATCTGCAGCCTTGCTCACGGGCATCGGGCGCGACGGAGCGAACGGTTTGCTCAAGCTCAAGCAGCGCGGATGGATGACCGTCGCGCAGGATCAAGCAACGAGCGTCGTCTACGGAATGCCGGCGGCTGCGGCTGCTGTCGGAGCGGCACAACGCGTCTTACCTATCAAAGAAATTGGCCGGCACTTAGCGGCGGCTGTGACAGAATCGAGGAGTTCATGAGCGAGAGCGGGCTTACTCAGTTTCACATCACCGTCTTGTTGGTTGACGATCAGCTCATCATTGGCGAAGCCGTTCGGCGAATGCTCGTTGATGAGGTCGACATCACCTATCACCACTGTCTCGATCCGTTGCAGGCGATTCAGATGGCGAACGAATTGAAGCCGACGGTGATCCTGCAAGATCTTGTGATGCCGGATATCGACGGTCTGACGCTCGTGAAGTTTTTCCGAGCGAACCCCGGCACAAAGGACACTCCGCTCATCGTTCTGTCGACGAAGGAAGACCCCGTCATCAAAGCGGAGTCCTTTGCCGTCGGCGCGAACGACTACGTTGTGAAGTTGCCCGATCGCATCGAGCTGATTGCGCGCATTCGGTACCACTCGCGCGGCTACATCGCTTTGCTCGAGCGCAACGAAGCCTATGCCGCATTGGCGAAGAGTCAGGCGCGGCTCGCTCATGAAATCGAAGCGGCGGTGAAGTACGTGCAATCGTTGTTACCCGCCAAAGAGAAAGGCAAAGTCACGATTGATTGGCGCTACGTGCCCTGCGTTGATCTCGGCGGCGACACGTTCGGCTATCACTGGATCGACGAGAATCAGATCGCGATGTACCTGCTCGATGTGACCGGGCACGGGCTCGATTCCGCATTGTTGTCGGTCAGCGTGATGAACGTGCTGCGTTCGAAAGCGCTGCTGAATGCTGATCCCGCAGATCCCGGAGCAGTGCTCGCCGCGCTCAATCGCGCGTTCCCGATGGAGCAGTACGGAGAGAAGTCTTTCACCATTTGGTACGGCGTCTTCAACACTCAGTCGCGCACGTTGTCATGGTCCGGCGGCGGACATCCCGAAGCGTTCTTGTTTGAAGGCGGAGTGAACGGGCAAGCGCCCGTCGGTCTTGAGTCTCCCGGTCCGCTGATGGGCCTCATGGATTGGGCCGAGTTCGACACCTTGCGCCGCGAAGTGCCCGCAGGTTCGAAGCTCTACATCTACAGCGACGGCTGTCACGAGATCCGTCTCGCAACCGGCCCGATGTGGCCGACGAGCGAATACATCGAGTTCCTTTCGCAGCCGACAACCGCCGGCTCGAAGCTCGACGCGCTCTTTCAGCACGTGCGCGAGATTCACGGATCGGATCAACTCGACGACGACTTCTCGATCGTTGAAGTCGTGCTGTAAGAGTTTGTACGCAGAGCCGAAGCGTCCTCATCGATGACCGCGCGCCGTTTCGAGTGACCCAAACAGCGGAATGCGGCCGTCAACTCCGACGCTCCATACCGCATGACCGACGGGCATCACTCCGATGTCCGGTGCTCCGGCATCATGCTCGCGCAGCGGGTCGGGCCACTCGGCGGGGATCGCGAGCCCGCTGTCCTTTGCCGGACTCGTCGGCTGCAGACGCAGATCGGGGACAAAATTCGCAGTCGCATCCAATCGAACGAGTTGCGGATCGATGATGCGGTCCTGCGTCGTCCATCCGGGCTCGTAGAACTTCTGACTGCCTTTGAAGAGCGGCGAGGCGCGGAACTTTGCAAATGGGTCGCCCTTTAAGTTCGGCCCGTCAGTCACTCCCCACAAGATGTTGCCGCCTTCGCGCAGTGCTTCGGCGTCTTTCATCGCGACGAAGTTCACGCCGGGCACTTTCTGCGTCTGCAAGAAGATGTTGTTGAAGACATCGCGCTCGGTACGCCGCAAGCCCATTACCGCGAGCCCGAATAAGTAGTTGTCGCGGAACACCGGCGAGTCGCGCAAGAAAGTGTTCTGATAGACGTGCATCACGGGCCAAACGGGGCTGCCGTGATCGCCGGCAAGATGCCCTTCTTCATGCAAGTACTTGCCGCTCGGATCAGCCTGAGTCGGCGGCGAGCGGAAGCATCCGGCTCGCAGATCGAACACGTTCCGAAAGACAAAGACGCCCGCCTTCGGATTGTGATCGAGCGGCGATTCATCCTTATCAATCTCATGTTGAGTGAAGGGACTAAGGATGCCGCCAATGCGATTCTGTGAGATGTAGATCGTGTGATCGCGCAGCTTCGCTCCGCACTCGAAGCCGTCGTCGTTGAAGTTATCAACGAAGCATTTTTCGAAGCGCAGGTTCTTGCCCCATCGCACGAACGCGAAGTCGTGATCGTCGGTGAATTCGCAGTTCTGAAACGCGATGTCCTCATTCAACGGCTGAGCGTTCTGCAGCACGAGCTGATACGTCGCCGTGCCTCGGTATTTCATGTGTGCTCGCGAAGTCCATGGGGCGACGAGACCGCGAAAAGCTGAGTGCCGCACGCGAATCTTCTGCGACGCGCTGATCATTAAGCCGGGAAAACCGCCGAACCCCGTGACGTGATCGAGTTCGATGTTCTCTGAGCCGTACATGTTGATCAGCGGGCTGCCGGTCGCCCCGCGAAAGACGATCCCCCGCAGGATGACATTTTTAATACCTGTAATGCGAAAGGCATCTTCACCGAAGCCGAGCGAGATCACGAGCGGCACTTTTCGAGGATCGGTCTCACCGCGATAAGCGTCAGCTCCGAGTCCTTCTAATTGGTGATGCGCCAGTCGGCAGTGAATGCGGTGCGTCGAGCGGTTGAACCACAAACCCGGCCCGCCGTAGATGCCGGTGTCTTTCTCTTTCTTGCTCGCGAGCCAGAACTCATTCGTCGCACGCAGATCGACCAGCAACCGATAGCCATGCAGCGGCACCATCGAATCCGCGAAGTGCCCGAGCGCCAAAGGTCGCTCGTCTTCGATGCTCCACATGGGCTCCCAAGAGCCGGGCAAGAACTGAGTCGGCACGCGCCGCGCGTCGGTATCGGGAAAGGCTTGCGTCGAAACGAACTCGCCCGGTGCTCCGCCTTCAAGCGGCTGCCAGCAGCTTTGAGGAGACTCGGCGAACTCTCGCAAGCTGCCGTCGATGATCGGCAACTCGCCGGGATAATTCGTGATCGTGATTGGCTGCTCGACCGTGCCCGACTTCGTCAGCGCCGGCTTCTCGTAATAGATGCCGCCGCGCAGATAGAGCGTCTGCCCCGCTTCGAGTTGCCGCAGCGCATGCTTCAGCGTCTTCCATGCAGCTTGCTCGCCGCCGTTATTGGCATCGTTGCCGCGTTGAGGATCGACGAAGCGTCGCGGCCCCGTAGCCAGTTCGCCCTTCAGCGGCACTGGCAGCGGCCTCTGAGGAGCATGCGTCTTCACCGCACTCTCAGCCGCAACGCCCGCCGACATCGCGAGCGACCCCACCACAGCCAGCAACAAGTAAGACGCCGCCCGTCCCGCAAGCATTCGCAACGTGCTCGCCACTCGAATCAACCTAGCACCGTCCATCGCGTCCTCCGTTGAAGGTCTTGTTCGGCAGGAACTCAATCACTGCGAAGACCGTAGCAGAATCCGCCGGAGTTCAACCGCGATGAAAGCGCTTCTTGGAGTGCTCCGGCTCGACGGAGCCCTCCGATTCAGCGGCACCGAAGCCCCGAGAAACAGGCAGCGTCCCCGTCGCACTCGATGCAATACTTCCTACACACAAGCAACGTTCCTAATCCGAGCTTCGCCCGCAACCGGTCGTAGCCGAAATCGTCAGATTTCGGAGATTGAAGTAACGGCGTCCGAAATCTCACGATTTCGGCTACGGAAGATGCACGGGCCGTAAGTGCCCAGATCCACTACTCCAGTTGCAGCGGAATCTCCTGAGGACCGCCCGCCTTCACTGTCACCTTCAAGGGCGAGCTTGCCGCATTCGCATACTTCTTCGTTGCGACTTCGAGATCCTCAGTGAGCTTCAGCGTCCCTTGCTGATAGGCCATCTCATCCGCCGGAGTCTTCCCGACGAAATTGAAGTAGACGACATACTCGCCCGGAACCGCGCCCTTCAGTTCCGACCCCAGCGCGAGCGTGAATTTGCCGCTCGCGTCCGTCTTACCGACGCTCGCTTTGCCCTTTGCGAGAGGCTCGAAGAACACCAACAACGAATCGATCGGACGTCCGCCGCGCGTCACTGTCCCCGTCACTTCAACCGGCTTCGGAGCCGTCGGCCCGCCGCATCCGCAAAGGCTCAGTAAGCAGAGGCTCGCTCCCATCAGCATGACGCACAGCCGGCTCGTGAAGGAAAAATTAATCATCATTGAAGACCTCATTGCCAGCAATGGTGAAGAGTCCGCGATACAGCGGCATGTGGACGTTGTCGGTGATCATGCGAAAGTGACCGTCGAGCAACACGGCTTGAATGCCGACGTTGTGATGACCATTCGCCGCTCGGTTGTTGTAGATGTTGGTGTCGGGCAAGTCGGTCGGATGCCCCTGCACGTAACCCTGCGAAGCGTGATGCACCCACAAGAACGGGTTCGAGCCGCGATTGCGATCGAGCCAACTGTGATTCGCCGTATGCGATAGCTCCAACACGGCAAACGTATTGCTCGACCCGTCCGTCACATCGCGAAACCGAACGCTGCTATTCACATAAGCGAGGCCGTCAGCACCGGCGGGCGTTCGCTCGGGACAGCAATTCCCCGAACCACCGTTGATGCCGTAGTCCTTCATCTGTCGCTCCGGCTGTACGCGCGGCGTCGACGGACAAACGAAAACTTTCGGCATCGAATCCGCTGCCGTTTGATTGGCGGTATTGCCTGCGGGCCCGCGTTGCGCTCCGTTTTCGATGATCGAAAAGGTGTAGGCCGGGACGCTGAAGTTGATCGACTCGTAGACGCTCGTTTGTTCGAGCATCGGCAGGATCAACGCCGACCAACTGAAATGGCCCCATGGCAAGCCGCAGCCCAATGACGGATCGCACCATCCGGTCGGAAAGCTACCGGGACCATTCATCGGCCCGATGCTTCCCGGCGGAAACATCTTGTAGGTCTCTTCGTAGTTATGGATCGCGGTCAGAATCTGCTTCAGGTTGTTGCCGCACTGTGAACGACGAGAAGCTTCGCGAGCCTGCTGCACCGCCGGCAGCAGCAGCGCGACGAGCACTGCGATAATCGCGATGACAACCAACAACTCAATCAATGTGAATCCGCGGAGACGACGACTTCTCATAGCAAGCCCCCTTCAGTTTGAGCGTGAGCCAGATTTCGTTCGCACCAATCTCGGTCAGCGATCGCTGCGAACCTCGAACAATCGATCATTGCCCTCAAACATCGAACTCTTCTTTGTCGATCCGTTCTCACGCTGTGTAACACCGAATACATCGCACGAGTAACACTCGTCTGAGCACATCTGCAACGCAGCAACGAGTTCATTCCTCTCCGTAGAGGCACCGGCATTCACAGCGCGAGCGCGAGTTCTTGAGGATCAGACCACTTTGCTTCAAGAGCACACACAAGATTTGGCTGATGAATCTTTTTTGCGGGATGCGATTGAGCTGCTTCGGCGAGTCGCTTTGCGATTCGCAGCATCGCACGAGTTGTTGGAGTGACCTTTAGCACGGTCGCCGTTATGGGTTCGCAGCGCATGCGTTTGCGGCTCGCGGGTCTGATGCAGATTTGCGGTCACACTCCCCTTAGGCGAACGGCAGATGAGCATAAACCGGTACGACGGACTTGTAGTCCGTCGAAGACGAGGCTCGACGGACTGCAAGTCCGTCGTACAAGAATTCGCCGGTACGTTCTCAATTGCCACTCCCCTTAGCACGAAGGATTTCAGATGCGACTTCCTCACTTCGCAAGTTTGTGTCTCGCGGGCTCAATGGCCGTAGCGACCGGGTCAGCGTTTGGAGATGAGTTCGACGAGCACGTTGCCGCGATCAAAGCCGTGCAGCGCGAAGCTGTCGGCAACGACTCTGCCGCAAAGGCCGTGAATTGGTTGTCGACGCAGCCAATTACGTCGCTCGTGAAGTTGCTCGGAGCGTTCGAAGAGGCGACTCCTCTTTCAGCGAACTATCTCCGCTCGTCCGTTGAGACGATGGTTGATCGGCAACTGAAAGCCGGAGTCGCGCTGCCGATTAAGGATCTTGAAGCTTTCACGCTCGACCGAAATCGCGACCCGCGTGCTCGCCGATTGGCTTACGAGACGTTGCGCCGAGTCGACGAGAACGCCGAAGCGCGGCTGATTCCCGGCATGCTGCTTGATCCGGGTGCGGAGTTCCGGCGCGATGCCGTGCGACTCCTGATTGCTAAGGCAACGGAACTCGGTGAGGCGAAGAAGGACGAAGCGATTGCGGCCTATCAAGAAGCACTCAAAGGCGCGACGGAAGAGGATCAAGTCAAAGAAGTCTCCGGCGCACTGAAGAAGCTCGGAGTCACCGTTGATCTGCAACGACACTTCGGATTCCTCACGAACTGGAAGGCGATCGGTCCCTTCGACAACAAAGGATTGATTGGCTTTGAAGCGGTCTACGGCCCGGAGAAGGCGATTGACCTTGCGGCGAAACTGCAGGGCCAGTCGGGCGAAGTCGCATGGAGCGACATCTCAACGAAGGATGACTTCGGAGTGCTCGACATCGCGAAGTCGATCAGTCCTTACAAAGGCGCGGTCATGTATCTGACAACGAACTTCGTCAGCGATCGCGAACGAACGGTCGACTTACGGCTCGGGACTCCCAATGCATGGAAGGTATGGGTCAACGGGCAGCTCTTGTTTGGCCGCGACGAATACCATCGCGGAATGGCGATCGACCAATACCGAGTGAAAGCCGCCTTAAAGACCGGCACAAATACGGTGCTCATCAAGCTCTGTCAGAACGAGCAGACCGAAGACTGGGCTCAGCGCTATCAGTTGCAATTGCGAGTCTGCGACAGCTCAGGCGTCGCCGTGCATGAGTCAAAGCAAACGGCGAAAGCCGGGGAGTGATGCATGAAGGATGTCACGATCTCGATTCCGGGCGACGTTCTTGAGCACGCGAAGATCCCTCGGGGGCACATCGAACGCGAGCTTCGCAAAGAGCTCGCGTTGCAGCTCTATCGAGAGGGGATCGTTTCGCATGCGGGTGCATGTCGAATCGCCAATCTGCAGAAACTGGAGTTTCAGTTTCTTCTGGGAGAACGCGGGATATGCCAGCAGTACGACGTCGCGGACCTTCACGACGACATGACGAACCTCTCCGGCCTGACGGCGCCGAAGAAACGAACGCGTTCAAGAGGCAAGCGGCAAATAGGAATTAAGCCGTAGTCGAGATGGCGTGCGACATGCAGGACACGCAATTTCATTCGTCCCATTGGTCCCGTCCGTCCCATTCTCAGATCGAAAAACAAACTGGCGACGCGCGGACCGTAAGTCATTACGAGGCATGCTTAAGCCCTCAAAGGAGCAACTGATATGACGAGCTTTCAACGATCGTTCTGGAAGCGGGCTGCAGTTTGGTGTGTAGGAATCGTTGCACTCCCGTGCCTCACGGGAGCTGACTGGCGACAGTTTCGCGGGTCGGATCTGACGTCGGTCGTTCCCGATGCGAAGCTGCCGACCGTTTGGGCCGGAGCGGATGGGAAGTCCGAAAACATCGGATGGAAAACAGCACTGCCCGGTCGCGGGTTGTCTTGTCCGATCGTTGTCGGCGATCGCGTAGTGGTGACGGCAAGCAGCGGCTTCACTCAGGATCGGCTGCATGTGCTTTGCTTCGAGCAAACCTCGGGCAAGAAGTTGTGGGAGCGTCAGTTCTGGGCGACGGGTCGCACGATGACGCATCCCAAAACGACGGTCGCGTCGTCAACTCCGTGCAGCGACGGGCAACGGATCTTCGCGCAGTTCTCGAGCAACGATGTTGCGTGCCTCGATCTCGACGGAAATTTGCAGTGGTATCGCGGCCTGACGCATGACTTCCCCAATGCCAGCAATAGTCTCGGAATGGCATCGTCGCCCGTTGTTGTCGGCGACACTCTCGTCTGTCAGGTCGAGAACGATGCAGAGTCTTTCGCGACGGGGCTTGATGTTCTGAATGGAACATCGCGTTGGAAGAAGGTCCGACCGAAACGCGCCAACTGGACTTCACCGGTACTGCTGAAGGACGAGTCGGGACGCACTCAAGTCATGCTGCAGTCGTCAGCGGGCATCGAAGCGATTGATGCCAATTCGGGCTCGAAGTTGTGGGAGTACTCGAAGGGCGCATCGACCATTCCGTCATCGGTCGTGACGAACGGCCTGCTGCTCGTCCCGTCGTACGGCTTAACAGCCATCAAGCCGAGCGCCGGCAGTGGCTTCGAGCAAGTTTGGAATGAAGGCAAGCTCGGCCCGGCAACCGCAAGCCCCATCGTGCTCGGCGAAAAGGTCTTCACGCTCAACAGCGCGGGCGTGCTCAATGCCGCTGAGGTCAGCACCGGCAAGCTCGCATGGCAGTTGCGACTCAAAGGCCCGTTCACCTCATCCCCCGTCGGCAGCGGCAAGCATCTTGTCGTCTTCAACGAAGCGGGCTTAGGGCAAGTGGTCGACGTCAGCGGAGAGAAAGGCGAAATCGTGTCCGAGAACGACATCAAAGAAACGATCCTCGCAACGCCGGCCATCGGCGGAGACGCGATCTTCGTGAGGAGCGACAAGCACTTGTGGAAGATCGGCAAGTAGCCGCTCAACAAACGCCCGCGCATTCGCCCGCTCGTCTCTCGTCGGCTCGGCGATGTCGCAGTTCTTACATCCAAAGTTCGGGTGCCGACCGAAGCCATGAGGCTGATAACCGCCGACGCAGGATCGGTGGGGCAAGACCTAATTTTGGCTTCGCCCGCATCCCAAAGAACGTACGACGGACTTGTAGTCCGTCGATCCGCTACGGCGACGGACTGCAAGTCCGTCGTACAAAGACGCGCGGTTCGAAATGGAGATCTTTTCCCGAGTGCAAGACGACAACCGGCGTCGACTCTGACAAACTCCTCGTGCTCTGCGGTTGATGAGCGTGCGAAGAGCGATCATCTCCGAGCACGAGTTGTCAGCACCGCTTTCACCAATCTGCGCATCACAGAATTCGAAGTCATGAATACCGAAGAGTTCATCAAACGAGATCTCAGCCGTCGGCAGTTCTTAGGCCGCAGCGCGAAGAACGCGGCGGGAGTTGCTGTCGGAATGGTCGGGCTCTCCGCCGGAGTCGCGCTTGCCGCCTCTGCCAATTGTCGGCTGCGGATTGGCGTGCTCGGCGTGCGGAATCAAGGACGGCAACTCGCCTCGCTGTTTGCTGAGGAACCGAACGTCGACGTTGCGGTGCTCTGCGATGTCGATCGCAATCTCGAAGTCGGTGCGCGAAAGGCGGTGAGAGATCTCACCGGGCGCGAAGTGCGCTGGGAGTCCGACTTCCGCCGCGTGCTCGACGACTCGTCCATTGATGCCGTCGTGATTGCAACGCCGGATCATTGGCACGCCATCATGGGCGTGATGGCCAGTCAGGCGGGTAAGGATTGTTACCTCGAAAAACCGGTCTCGCATACGATTGAAGAAGGACAACGACTCGTTGCTGCCGCACGGAAGTATGGCCGCATTGTGCAGACGGGTTTGCAACAGCGCAGCGGAAGCCACTTTCAGTCGGCGGTTGAACTCGTAAAGAGCGGCAAGCTCGGAGCCGTGCGACTGGCGAAAGCATGGTTCGCGAATGCGCGAAAGCCGATTGGTCATCGTCGCGATGACGTCCCGCCATCAGGACTCGATTACGAAATGTGGCTCGGCCCGGCGCCGACGCACGCCTTCACTTCGAATCGCTGCCACTACAACTGGCGCGCGTTTTGGGATTACGGGACCGGAGAACTCGGTAACTGGGGAGTGCATCTGCTCGACGTCGCGCGTTGGGGATTGGGAGTCGAGTTGCCGCAGCGAGTCAGCGCGGCAGGCGGCAAGTATTGCTTCGAAGACGATCAAGAGACTCCCGACACATTGCATGCGACGTTCTCGTACCCTCAGCACACGATTCTCTGGGAGCATCGTCTTTGGACGAATCACGGTCTCGAAGGTCGCGGCTCGGGAGTGTCGTTTCATGGCGAGCGCGGCACGCTCGTCGTCGATCGCAGCGGATGGAAGGTCTACGACTCGGACGAGCGTCTGACGTCGGACACGAGTGAGCAACAAAAAGCACACATCCGCAACTTCCTCGATTGTGTCCGCTCGCGGCAGACTCCCGCTGCTGACATCGAGATCGGGCACATCAGCACGACGCTGTGTCATCTCGGCAACATCGCTTGGCGCGTCGGTCGAGAAGTCTGCTTTGACGCGGCAACGCACTCATTCGGCAGCGACCTCACTGCAAACGCTCTGCTGACGAAGGACTATCGCGCCCCATGGTTGCTGCCGGTTGTGTAGTGAAAACGACATGCAGAGTTTCCGGTGCAATTTCGCGAGCTGTATCGACAACTTCTCGCAGCAGCCGCGACTTTTGATTCTGAGGAGATGAGGACAAATCATGATTTCATCGGTCAATCGCGACGTGACCAATCTCGACTCAGAACTCCTCGGTGGCATGAGTGAATCGCAACTAGAGGCTCTCGCCGATGGCATGCTCGTGCCATCACAGCAAACGCGACTGAGCGATCTGATTGAACGCAGCAAGGAAGGTGCACTGACGGCAGCAGAGAACGTCGAACTCGATCGCCTTCTGGATCGCATTGATCAGTTAGCGCTGCTCAAAGCGAGAGCTCGCCTAACCCTCAGCCGACAACATGTGGAGGCTTCGACATCGTGAGTGTCTACGTGTCGCGAGAGTTACAGAGACGCGTGCGATCGCAGTTCCGTGATTGCTGTGCCTACTGTCGCACTGCAGAGCATCTTTCGGTTGTGGCTTTTGAAATCGAACACATCACGCCGCTATCGAAGTCCGGTCAAACAGAGTTCGCGAACCTGTGCCTCGCTTGTCCGACATGCAATCGTTTCAAAGCCGCACGCGAGTTCGCGACTGATCCGCTGTCGTTCAAGCAAGTGGCTTTGTTTCATCCGCAGCGGGATGACTGGGATGAGCACTTTGAATGGAGTGGCGATGGCAGTTAGCTCATCGGTTTGACCGAGTGCGGCCGCGCGACAATCGCGTTATTGCGGATGAACCGTCCGGGGCTGATTTCCCTGAGACGCGTTTGGAGCGGGCTCGGCGAACATCCGCCGAGTCTTGAATAAGGCTCGCGGCAATAGAACGGGGCATCGGCAGCAGTCGCTTCCGTCCTCAGAGTCTGAAGGCTTCGTCTACGGCGCTTGTTAACGCAGCGTGCTTGATCCGTGCTTCGCAACTTCATCGCTCGGCGCCTCCCGTAGCTTGACTCTCCGAGGTTGTGATTTCTTTTGTGCCGGACACAGCGTGCGCATGCGTTCTGCGGATTATTCTTCGCCGACACAGAACTCGCACGGAGGCATCACTTGAGTCAGCTCTTTCCGACAGATTTGAACGACACTCCCACTTCCGCTCCCGCGACGTCCGCAGGCGATGACTTGCAGCCGATGTATGTGCCTCGGCGGCTC
>CAZNMS010000024.1:0-39223 GCA_964573505.1 uncultured Planctomycetaceae bacterium
GTCGGACGCCTACGTCCGACAGCGACGCCGCACGGACGTAGGCGTCCATGCTACGTGCAATCCCTCAGTGCGGACGTTCGGCTCGTCTTCTCGTCGTTGCTTTGAAGTTCGGTTCGGCACAGTACAAACCGCCGCCAGTTGAGATGTGAGAGTCAACGATCGCGAACATTCGAAAAGGCGGCACGGACTGGACGGCCATGCTACGCAAACTCTCGCAACGCCTCTGACGCTGATGTAGCAATTGCGACAGCATGCCTGCGACTGCTGATCGAGTAGTAAAAACGACATGAAGTGAGGAGCGTTCTCCGTGATCGAATTCCGCTGCGACTCTTGTGAGAAGCTCTTACGAGTCGGCGACGACAAAGCCGGAAGCCGAGCAAAGTGTCCTTCCTGCGCGGCGATCTTGCTGATTCCGGGAGCGGTCACCGAAGCGCAAGCAAGCTTCGCCGCGTTGATTGGCAACTCGACTCAGACGCCGGAACCGGATCCGTATCGAGCCCCCGAAGTCGATGACACAAAGGTCTGCCCGTATTGCAGCGAGACGATCAAAGCGGCTGCGGCAAAGTGTCGTTTCTGCGGCGAGCAACTCGTGCAAGAAGACGTTCGACTGCCTCGCAAATTCGATATCGGCAAGATCATCGGGCACAGATGGGAAGTCTTCCTCAAGAGCCCGGCTTTAGTTGTTTGCACGACGTTCGTGACTGCTTTTCTGCCGCCGCTGTTCTTCGTTCTTCTGCCGATCGGATTCTTGTTCGTCGCCGGCATTGGAATGGGGCAACGACAACAACCGGCTGATGAGTTGCTCGTAATCGGCTTCGTCGGCGCGATCGCTCTTTGCACGATCGGGTTCCTATTGTCGAGCGCCGTGCTGCATGCGGGGATGCTGAAGGTGCACGAGAAACTGGTGCGCGACGTGCCGACGAGCTTCGGTGAGATGTTCATTCCGCTGTCCGATTTCGGAAAAGTTGTCGGACTCGGGATTGTGTTGGGCGGGGTCTACCTTGTGGGCACTGTTGCGTGTGTCATTCCCGGTGTAATCGTCGCACTGATGTATTGGCCGGCGATCTTCTTGATTCACGACGAGGACTGCGGGGTCTTCGAAAGCATGGCACGCGCTCGGAAGCTGACCGACAACAACTGGCTCAACTCGTTTTTGGTCCTATTGGTCTACATGGCGGTTTCAAGTTCGGGCGCAGCTCTTTTTTACATTGGCGTGCTGCTCACGATGCCTCTTTCTTACGTCTTCGCGGCGACGGCGTTCATTGTGATGCGCAATGAATACGAAGACCGTCACGGACCGCTGAGTGCGGTGCGGAGTTAGAGCACTTCGGCACATCGAAGAATCGTCGAGTTCAATGGGCGGTCTCACCCTCACTGAGAGGATTTGGCATGTTGACGATTGGTCGTTGCTCTTCAGCGGTTCGATGTTTGTCGATGCTTGCTTTGATGCTGATTGCTTCCATTGGGTCTGCGGCTGAACCGAAGGACGTTGTCTTTCGAGCGAAGCATGATGGTTCCGAGCAGCGGTATGTCGAACTCTTGCCCGACGACTTTGATGCTCAGCAATCGCATTGGGTGTTACTTGCGTTACATGGGCACGGCTCCGATCGTTGGCAGTTCATCAAACAAACTCGCGATGAGTGCAAAGGCAGTCGTGATGTCGCGGCGAAGCATCGCATGATCTTCGTCGCGCCGGATTACCGCGCGGCGACTTCATGGATGGGACCGGCGGCTGAAGCAGACACCGTGCAGATCATTGAAGAACTCAAGCAGCGGCATCGCGTCACTAAGGTCATTGTGAGTGGCGGCTCAATGGGCGGCACTTCGGCGCTGACGTTTGCGGCTCTGCATCCGGAACTCGTTGACGCAGCCGTCTCGCTCAACGGAATGGCGAATCACGTTGAGTACTCGCAGTTTCAAGATGCGATCGCTGCGTCGTTCGGCGGCAACAAACAGCAGAAGCCGGACGAGTATCGGCGACGCTCGGCGGAGCTAGCGCCGGACAAACTCAAGATGCCGATCGCCTTCACAACTGGCGGCAACGACAAGCTTGTCCCGCCGGACAGCGTGCTGCGACTGCACGACGTGCTGCTCAAGCAAGGCCGACCGGTGAAGCTCATTCATCGTCCGACCGGCGGTCACTCAACGAACTATGCCGACACTGTCGAAGCCTTTGAGTTTGTCATCGCCGAACTAAAGAAGATGCGGTAGCGGAATGTGCTTCTTCGTCTTCGAGTGGTCGAATCGAAGAGTCAAGCTAAGGCTGCGCCGTTGAGTTCGACATCGCTCGGCTTGAATTCCAAGAGCAAATGCAACTGTCATCGAGAACCGTGCTTGATGGTTCTTAACGAGTCGCAATAGGTTCCCGCCGTTCATCCGATTCTCTCGGGCAGGACGGATTCGGAATGAGCAGGATGTCGACCCTCTGAATTAGGAGCGCCGCTTTGAGTCCTCTGTTGCGAACCCTGCTGTGTGCGATCTGCATGTTGCTGCCAATTGCTCTTGAGGCAGCGGAAGTTCGCACGTTCCGAGAAGCAAATGGCCGCACTCATACCGGCACCTTTCAGAAGGTGCAGGGCGATAAAGTGCATGTCCGCGTTCGCAACAAGACATCACAGTTGTCGTTCTGGGCGTTGTCGAAAGCCGATCAGCTTTATGTGCTTGAGCAGACAAAGTCCGATCCACTTGTGGCGTCGACACTGAAGCCCGCTGAGGATCCGCGTGAGTGGACTGATTCACGCGGCAACAAGACGAGTGCACGTTTTGTCGATGTGAAAGCCGGCGGCGTGATCTCGCTAATCATCGACGGCAATCGAGCCGAGTTTCCGTTCGGCAATTTCTCGCAACCGGATAAGGACTACATCCGCAATCAAGTGCGCGGGACGGCGGCAGCTCAGCACTTGCCCGAGGAAGTCGCTGCTCCGGGAGGCGCGAATCCGGTCGGGCAAGTTCCGATGAACCCGGTCGCGGGGCAGCCGGGATTTCCGGCGCAAGTTCCGATGACGACGCCGAACTTCCCCGGCTCCGTTCCGATGACTTCACCGTTCCCAATGCCGTCATCGACTCCGATGCCGATGCCGTCTCCGTTCCCGATGGGGCATGCCGCAGTTCCGACGACGACAAACAACATCGGAACTCCCGGCTTACCGATGCCCACTTCGAGCGTTCCGATGCCGACTGGGGGGCATGACGCAGTGGCGATGAATCCTCCGGGAATGAGTTCGGCGATGCCGAGTAGCAGCGTGCCAATGAATAGTGGCTCGATCGGTCATAACCCCGCCCCGTCTTTCACTCCGCCGCCGTCGAGCCCTCAAGTATCCAATTTGGGCACTGGTCGCAGCGATATGGTCACAGAGTTTGCGTGCTCGAACTGCAAAAAGTCGGTTTCCAGTTCCGCCTTAAGCTGCCCTCACTGTCACGTGACCTTCGACTATGTCGAAAACGCAGACGGCAGTCGTACGACGACCGGTATTGGCGCGGCGAAAATGGGATGGGCCGGATTTCGAGTTTTGGTGCTCATCGTGATTCCGTTCCTTTGCTGGCTCGGCAAAAAGGTGATGAATCACGACTGAGCCGCATCCTGCCATAACTACTACAGCATGCAGTGAAGCCCGGCGTTTGAGAGCTTTGTTTGCTCTCGCCGATTTCGTAGTTTGACTCTCTGCGGCGAGCGCAGCGCATGCTCTACTCCGAGAGTCAAGCTACTTGCTCGCTGCGGCGCTCTCATCAACCCGATGCAGGTTGCTCTGTAAGAATTATTCACTGACGAAGCGGGGCTCGCGGCAGTGACTGCAGGCGGGCGAGATCGCTTCGGTGCCGCAGAAGTTGATAGTCTCGCCAGTAGGCCGATCTTCGAACGTCGTCACTCATCATTGAGGAAGCTTCATCATGCTGAAGTTCTTGCAACCGTCTGGTTACCGCACCGCTGCTGTCGCGATTGCTTTGAGTTGCACCGCGAGCAGCGTTTGGGCTCAAGCGGTTTGCCTGCCGGCGCCGCGACTGCTCACGACGACTCCAATGGGCGGCAAGATTGGGACTCAAGTTGAGGTCACGATTGCCGGCGATCATCTCGATGAACTCGATGAGTTGTCGTTCTCGGATGCTCGATTGAAGGCGACCCGCAAGCTCGATGCAGCGGGGACACCGATTGCGAATCAGTATGTCGTCAGCATCCCGCAAGATTGTCCGGTCGGAGTCTACGAAGCGCGCGTGATGACTCGATTGGGGATGTCGTCGTCTCGCGTCTTCTCGGTCGGAAGTCTGACGGAGGTCTCGCAGAAGAAGCCCAATACAACGCTCGCGACTGCGCTTGAGCTGCCGATGAACTCCGTTTGCAACGCGGTGATCTCGGCACGAGCGGTCGATCATTACTCATTCGAAGCGAAGCAGGGGCAGCGCGTCATCGTTGATTGCGCGACGCGCGGCATTGACTCAAAGCTCGATGCAACGGTCATCATCGCTGATGCGGCAGGACGAGATCTGCTCGTTGAGCGGCGCGGCGGAGTGCTCGACTTCACAGTGCCGGCTGACGGCAAATATGTGATCAAAGTCCATGAGCTGACTTTCAAAGGCGGGCGCGAGTTCTTTTATCGGCTCGGCCTTTGGGAGCAGCCGGTCGGCACGCCCATCGTGCGACAACCGGTGACGAAGACGGTCAACTCGTTCTCATGGCCGCCGCAAGGTCTGCCGGAGAAGGCCCCGACGACGGATGCCGAGCCGAATAACTCCGGCAAAGTCGCGCAGAAGATCTCGCTGCCGTGCGATGTTGCGGGCAGCTTCTTTCCGGCGGCTGATGTCGATGTGTTTGAGTTCGAAGCGAAGAAGGGTGAGGAATGGTGGATCGAAGTCGCATCTGAGCGATTCGGTCTGCCGACTGATCCGAACGTGCTCGTGCAGCATGTCGCAAAAACTACAGACGGCGAGAAAGTCACCGACGTTGCTGAGTTCAACGACATCCCCAGTCCGGTGAAGGTGTCGAGCAACGGCTATGCGTATGACGGCCCGCCATACAACGCGGGCTCGGCAGATGTGCTCGGCAAATTGGTCATCAAGGAAGACGGATTACATCGCTTGCAGTTGACCGACTTGTTCGGCGGGACTCGGACGGATGCTCGCAATGTCTATCGACTGGTCGTGCGCAAGGCGGCACCCGACTTCGCTCTCGTTGCATGGGCGATGCATATGGAGTTGCGAAACGGCGACCGCAACGCGCTCTCGAAGCCGCTTGCTCTGCGCGGCGGGGCGACGATGGCATTAGAAGTTGTCGCAATTCGTCGCGACGGCTTTGACGGCGAGATTGATCTGACAATGGAGAACTTGCCGGACGGAGTGACCGCGAGCGGACTGAAGATTCCTGCGGGGCAATCGCGCGGGATCATGCTCGTGAGCGCGAGTCAGAATGCACCGCGCGGACTGACGAGCGCGAAGTTCATTGGGCGAGCGACCGTCAACAACGAGCAAGTCATTCGACCGTGCGCATTGGCTTCGTTTGCATGGCCGATCGCCGATTCATGGGGCGAGATTCCAGCGCCGCGTTTGATGGTTGATGTGCCGGTTTCGGTGAGTGGTCGCGACTTCTCGCCGCTCACGATCAGTCCGCAGAAGGGCGGACCGATTGAGGCGACGGTCGGAGAGAAGATTTCGGTTCCGCTCTTCATGACCCGACGCAGCGACTTCTCCGGCGCGACAATGGATGTGCGAGTCGCGGGAGCTGTCGGCGGCTTTGAGCGCGTGCCGTTGTTCAAGCTGCCGCTCAATGCGGATCAGTCGCAGTTCGAGATTGATCTCGGAACTCTCAAGACCGTGCCGGGCGACTACACGATCGCGCTCTACGGCGGAGCGGTTGCGAAGTATCGACACAATCCCGAGCAAGTGTCGGTTGTTGATGCGGCACTGGTGAAAGCAAAGGCCGACGTCGCTGCTGTTGAAGCGGACGTTACGAAAGCGACTGAAGCTGCGAAGACCGCCGCTGAGGACAAAAAGGCTGAGTCAGAAAAATTACTCGCCGATCTGAATGCGAAGCTGACTGCGGCAAAGGCGGTGCTCACTGCTGCGGATGCGAACGCGAAAGCCGTAACGGCGGCGGCTCAGCCGAAAGACATCGTCGACATCGTTGTCTCTGAGCCGATCACGATTCGAGTGAAGGCGAAGTAGTTCGACAGCGCACCTTCGCGTTCCCGTAGCCGAAATCGTCAGATTTCGGACGCTTGAAATGCCCGAAATCTCACGATTTCAGCTACTTGGTGCGCTTTCGAAGTAACTTTCTCCCTGTGTCGTTGTGATTCGTCGTCCGACATCCGCGTGTTTTGAAAACACGTGTTGAGACTCCGACTTTGGCGGCGTTTTTGGCGAGGTCGTTCGGGTAGTCCGCATTGCGGCGCGGACTGCTCCCCATTGCCAGAAGCGAGGTCGATGAAGGAGTTCAAGATGTTGAGTCGTGCGCGAAACGCTGCGGTAGGAATGATTGCAGGGGCGTTGTTGGCGGTTGCTTCGATCGGGCACAGCGAGAGCAAGCCGGCTATCACGAAGCTGAGCTATGACCCGCGAGCACGTTCGGTCGAACTCTTTACGGCGATCAACGAAGGGCTGATCGAGGTCAAGCTGATTCAAGTCAACGCGCGCAATGGCAACTTAGTCATCGACAACAAAGCCAATGAGCCGCTCACGATTCAGATGCCCGCTGCGTTTGTCGGAGTGAACGTGCTCAATCAGTTCGGCTTCAATGGGCCGAATAACAATGGGCTCAATGCCGGTCCGCAAAACAACGGTCAGCAGCAAGGCGGCACTCAAATGACGGGCGGCGGTGCCGGTCCGGTCAATGGGGGGAATCAACCCGGCGGGGCCAATGCGATCGGCCCCGGCAATGGTCTCGGTAATGGACTCGGTAACAACTTCTTTTCGATTCCGCCTGAGAAGCGAGTGCGTCTTGCCGTGCGTTCGGTTTGCCTCGAATACGGAAAGCTCGAACCCAATTCGAAGTCGCCATACCAAATTCGCGCGGTCGAGTCGGTGAGCAGCGACCCGGTGCTCAAAGAGGTGCTCAGCACGATCGCTGTCGGTCGCACTTCGGAGAACGTTGCTCAAGCCGCTGCATGGCACGTTGCGAATGGCAAGTCATGGGCGGAGCTATCAGCAATGAGGACAGAGCCGATCGCGTCATTGCCGCTGCCGATGTTTGCTCAGCAAGAGATCGCTCAGGCGAAGAAGCTTGTCGAAGCGGCAAAGCAACGAGCCGCTGACAAAGAGAAGGCTCGTCAGAAGTCGGATGAAGCGGCCCCGTCGCGAGTGCAAGTCGCTTCGCAATCGTCAGCGCGGTGAAAGCGTGCTCCGCAACGAGACGTCGTCGGGCGGTGACAATTGGCAGCACGCCATTACGACCGGTGCAGCTTGCATTACGAGCGAACCGATGCAGGTCTCTCGTCGCTTCAGCTTTCTGTGAGTTTCAGGGGACCGCTTTGAATCGCTGCTCTCGATGCCTCCGAGTGGGGTAAGTCCTCAGGTGAAGTTGTCGGCGCCGCCTGGCGCGAAGCACCGTTCATCCTGAGGAGACCCCAATGTCAGCGACGGCCATCGACCTACGTCATCAACGAGAGATCGAACACTTCGATAAGGTCTATCGAGAAGAGTCCCTTTCCGACCCGCTCGTTCTGCGACCGGCTGATGAGCAGCGTTATGCCCGGCCTCCGCAGAACACCATCTTCAGCAAAGAGTATTGCTACTACCTCGCTGGCGATCTGACGGGGAAACGCGTACTGGAGATCGCGTGCGGCAACGGCACGGATACCAGTTTGCTCGCACTGAAGGGGGCTCATGTCTCGGCCTATGACATCAGTCCTGAAGCGGTCGCGCTGACGAAGAAGCGAGCCGAAGCCAATGGGCTCGCTGATCGCGTTGACGTGCGGGTCTGCGGAGACCTCAATGCCGCGTTCGAGGGGCAGACGTTCGACATCATCATCGGCTTTGCGGCGTTGCATCACTTGCCGCTTGAAGGGCTCGGGGAACAACTCTTACAGCGTCTGAATCCGGGCGGAGTCGCAGTGTTTCAAGAGCCCGTTGTGAATAGTCAGTGGCTCGACAAAGTGCGGCGGATGATCCCGTATCGCGTCGTCGAGATCACCGAAGACGAAGAGCCGATGAACGATGCCTCGATCGCTGAGCTCGCGAAGCCGTTCGCGTCGATCGAGCGACGTGAGTTCGAATGCGTCTCGCGCATCTATCCGATGATCCCGTTCCGATGGGGACGCCGAATGCTGTTTCGGCTCGACCGCGCTCTGATGAAGCTGCCGTTCTTGCGACGCTTCGCGAGCGTTGTGTGCTTCGGCTTGAAGAAGGCGTAGGCCGTCGCTGCGAGGCCACTGAGTCGCCGGGTCGTGTGTGCTGCTTCGCGTCCTACATCGCGACCGTTTGGTGCGAAGCCTCGCTCAGTAACTGGATGTAACGAAACGCACCGGCTTTGCCGCGTTGTCTTCGCTGCAATTCTTCCTCTGCGGCCTCTGCGATCTCCTGTTCAAAGTCTTGATTGTCTTCGGTCTGTCCGCATCGAAGTCATGCGTGACTCGATCGAAATGGGGATGTAAGAAATTGAACAGGAGCCCACAGAGATTGCAGAGATTGCAGAGGAAGAAAAACCGAGAAGCAGTTTTGTAGGGCAGACATCTCATCGGGCTGAGGCCGTTGCTTCGCCCTCGCTCTTGCACGCCAGTGATTGTTCTTGTTGAGAGAACGGTCACTGGCGTGCATTCGCTTTGAGGCGGCAGCAAGCGGCGCGGATAAAAGTGCAGGCGGTAGTGGGTTGCGGATCGGGGCTGCGTCATCAACCTGCTGACGTTTCGATGTCTCCCCATTCGCTCGCAGTACTGATTCGCATGACTCAACCGCTCGCACGCACTCAATGTCCCGGTCTCTTTGTCACCGGGACCGATACCGGAATTGGCAAGACCTTTGTGTCGGCAATGATCGCTCGGGAAGTCAGTCACTCGATCGAGCGAGTCGGCGTCTTTAAGCCCGCATGCAGTGGTGCTGAAGTGGCACCGGACGGCAGTCTGTTTTGGCCGGATCTTGATGCGCTGAGAGCAAGTACGCAGAGCAATGCGTCGCTCGATGAGGTTTGCTCGTACCGACTTCGCGAGCCGCTTGCTCCGCCCGTCGCTGCGAGCCGAGAGGGAGTCGCGATTGAGTTTGAAGTCATGCTCTCTGCCGCGCGACGTCAGCGTGAGCGGCATGACTTCGTTGTTGTTGAAGGCGTCGGCGGATGGCTTTGCCCGTTGACTGACCGGCATCTCATTGCGGACTTCGCAGCAGCGCTCGGCTTGCCGGTCGTCATCGTGGCGCGACGCGGACTCGGCACGATCAATCACACTTTGCTGACGATTGAATCCATTCAACGACGCGGACTGCGAATCGCCGGAGTGATTCTGAATGACGTTCTCGATGAAGCCGGTTCAATCGCGGCAGAGACGAATCTTGCAGAGCTGACTCGATGGGGGCAGCGCGGCACGTACGGCACGGCAATGTGCGCGAGCGAAGACCCGTCGGAACGGGGCGATGAGCACTGCGTGCGCGTGCTTGGAGTGGTGCCGTTCGAGGGGCAGACGGTCTGCTTGTCGGGGTCTAGTGAGCCCGCCAGAATCGACTGGCAGCAGCTTGCTTTGCATCCGAGATAGACCTTTGAGGAACCGCATTCATGTTTGAAGTCGCTTGTGGCAACTGTCAGGGCCGCTTGCTGGTCCAGCAAACCGGCGTCGTTGTCGCGTGCCCCCATTGCGGGACGCACTTAACGATCGGAGGCCCGCCCGCTGCACCGACTCCGCCTGCTCCGGCACCTGCGCCCGCGCCGACTTATGCTCCCGCGCCGCAACCGCAGTTTGCTCCGCAGCCGCAGCAGTTCATGCCTCAGCAACCGGCTCCGGCTCCGCAATATGCGCCTGCTCCGCCGCAGCCTCAGCAACAGTTTGCTCCGCAGCCGCAACCTCAATTTGCTCCGGCCCCGCAATTCACTCCGCCTCCGCAACAACCGGCGCCAGCGCCGGTCTTTCAGCAACCTCCGGCGCCCGCTCCGCAACCTCAGTTTGCACCCGCGCCTCAGCCGCAAGCATTTCAGCCGCAGCCTCCGGCGTTTGCTCCTCAACCCGTTGCCGAGCAGCCTGCGTACTTCGCGCCGCAAGAGCCGGCAGGTTTCAATGTGGGGGGTAATGATTCTTCCCCCGAGCACAATTGGATGACGTCGAATGAGGCGCCGGTTGAGCCCGTCGCGGCTGCAGCGCCGACCGAGTTCGCGGCGTCGCCGTCATTCTTAGAGCCCGCTCCAACGAATGAGTTTGCTCCGGCCTATGCCGAGCAAGCGGCACCTCAAGCCCCCGCTGTTCAAGCCGGCTTCGCACCGGAACCGGCTCCTGTCGAGCAACCGCAATGGGGTGCTCCCGAGCAGCCTCAGTGGGGCGAGCCTGAGCAACCTCAGTGGAATGAAGCACCGGCAGTTGAGGCTCCTCAGATGCAGTCTCCGGCAGCCGCCCCAACATTCGAGCAGCCGTTCGCTCAAGCACCGGCACCGGTCTTCGAGCAACCGTTTGCTCCGCAAGCTCAGCCGTCATTCGAGCAAGGCATCGGACAAGCTCCGACTCCGAGCTATCAGCAACCCGCCGCGCCTGCATGGGGTCAGCAGCCTGAAACTCAGCCCGCATACGCGCCGGCTGCTCAAGCGGCACCGAGTTATCCTCAAGCGCCGGCAGGTTACGCGCCACAACCGGCGGCTCAGCCGATGCACAGTCCGCAGCCGGAAGCTCCCTCGCAGAACTGGTTCGCGAATGGAGCACCGGCAGAAGTTGCTCCGGCAATGGGAGCGGCATTCGGAGCATCAGCGGCTTCAGCAGCTCCTCAGTATCAGAACAATCCGTATGGCGCCGCGCCGGCTCCTTATGGCGCTCAACCGGCTGCTGCTCAACCAACAGCCGCACCTGCGAAGCAACCGGCAACTGTTTCGCGCGGGTTGTTCTTCATGGTCGTGAACTATGCGAGCATCATGACTTTGATCGCCGGGTATCTCTTCATGAGTGGATCGGGCGGCGGCGGAGGCGGCACTGCTCCGGAAAGCCCGTCAGAACGACTGCCGGATGTCGAGCCCATCAAAGATCCGAAGTCGGGCAAGGTGCTCTATAAGCCGCTGACGGCAACATCGCTGCTCGCGAAGCATCAGACATTGGAGATCGGCGAGACAAAGCGCTTCGGCAACATCGAAGTGACTCCGACAAAGGTGAGCGTCGGACGGGTTGAGTTCACGAACCTGCAAGGCGGCTCGAACGGCTTTATTTCGCAACCGTGCGACGTCATGAAGCTGCATCTGACCTTTAAGAATGTGTCGAAGGATCAGTCGATCGCCCCGCTGCGAAGTCTTGCGTTTCGTCAGATCATGAACCGTGAAAAGGTCATGACCTCGAACGTCTTTGTGTGTCCTCACGACAAACGAGGTCGTCCGATTTTGGCCTATCAACTTGATGAACTGACCGAGCGCGTGAAGGGGCTTGAGATCGATCGCGAGCTGAAGCCGGGCGAGAGTTGCGATCTCTTCATCCCGACGGCGTCGATTGGCTATCAGCAGATGCTCGAGCGGAATAAGGACTTCGTCTGGCGCGTGCAGTTTCGCAAAGGCTACGGTCCGCGCAACTTCGGCGTGACGACGCTGATCGAAGTGAAGTTCTCGAAGGACAAGGTGCAGAGCTAACTCACTTGCGACGAAGCATCTTCGAATTCACTTCCGCAACGTTACTGCGCGAGTTCTGACTGCTTGCTTTGCGGACCTAACGTCGAATCGCTCCGGTGTTTCGTGATGGGTTATGCGAAAGGTCATTCATGCCGACAGCCGAATTGACGACGTCGCTTATCGACGAACTTTTGGAACGCCCCGATAGGGATCATTTCGAAGTCGTTGAGGGCCAATTGGTGGAGTGCAGCATGGGCTCGGAAGCTGGCTGGGTCGCGAATCGCTTCGGATCAAAACTGGATCAATACGCGGAAGCGCACGGCGGATGGGTCTTCAGCGAGTCTGCCGGTTACCGCTGCTTTGCTGATGATCCCGAGCGGCTGCGGCGTCCCGACATTTCCTTTGTACGAGCTGACCGACTTCGCGAACCCCCGCGCGGCTTCATCGACATCCCGCCTGACATCGCGATCGAAGTCGTCTCGCCGACTGATCGCTACAGCGAAGTTGAGATGAAGGTTGCGGAGTATCTCGACGCCGGAGTGAAAATGGTTTGGCTTGCAGATCCCGCTGTGCGGCGCGTTCGAGTGTTTCGACCGGATCAAAGCACGATCGAGTTGACCGCTCGTGAGACGCTCTGCGGATACGACATCGCGCCCGGCTTTGAATGTCTTGTCGGAAGTTTCTTCCCGCCGCAGCCGAAGCCGGTGACATCGGGGCTGCGCTAAGGCGAGCGGCAGGTGAGTTCATACCGGTACGACGGACTTGTAGTCCGTCGAAGACGAGGCCCGACGGACTGCAAGTCCGTCGTACAAGAATTCGCCGGTAAGCTCTCAACTGCCGCTGGCCTAACTGTTGAAATGAGAGTGCAATGTCGTTGAATGCGTTGCCGACGAACCTGCAAGCATTGCGTGAAAGCGGATGGGTCTCGAAGTCCGTGAAGCAGGAGCTGCGAGACAATTTCTTGCGAGCACTCGCAGCGGGCGACGAACTTTTCCCCGGCATTGTCGGCTATCAAGACTCCGTCATTCCCGAGATCAACATCGCGCTCATTGCCGGGCATGACATGCTCTTTCTCGGCGAGAAGGGGCAAGGCAAGAGCCGCTTGATGCGCACGCTCTCGCGCTTTCTGGATGAAGTGATTCCGTACGTCGACATCCCCGACGCGCCGTTTCATGACGACCCTTATCAGCCCATTAGCAAAGTTTGTCGCGAGTTCATTGCTCGCACTCCTGCCGAGCAAGTGCCGATCAATTGGTGGCGCCGCGAAGAGCGTTATGTCGAACGGCTCGCACCCGGCACGAAGTTCGCCGACATCATTGGCGAGATTGATCCGGCGAAATTGGCCGGCGGGACGAGCATGTCCGCAGAGGACGCTCTGCACTTCGGTCTGATCCCGCGCATGCATCGCGGCATCTTCGCGATGAATGAGTTGCCGGAACTCGATGAGCTCGTGCAGGTCGGCATGTTCAACATTCTCGAAGAACGCGACGTGCAGATTCGAGGCTACCCCGTTCGCTTCGACATCGACGTGCTGATTCTCTTTTCGGCGAATCCGGCGACTTACAACCGCAGCGGCAAAGTGATTCCGCAACTCAAAGATCGCATCGGGTCGGTCATTCATACGCACTACCCGCGCGAGCGAGATCTCGGCATTGAGATCATGGAGCAAGAGTCGGGACTCGAACTCGGCGGTTCGTTCCCGGTCATCGTGCCGCGTTTCATGAAAGAGATCATCGAAGAGATCAGCATTGCGGCGCGTCATTCAAAATACATCGACCAACAATCGGGAGTGAGTGCCCGCTTCTCGCTCGCCAACTACCGCACGATGATCGCGAGCGCACGACAGCGCGGAGCACGACTCAGCGAGCGACCTGCAGTGCCGCGCATCAGCGACCTCGGACATCTCTATTCGTCCGCGCTCGGCAAGCTCGAACTCGATCTGATGGGCAGTCATCAAATGAGTGAGCGGCAAGTCTTCGACGCCATCGTTGCGCAAGCCATTCGCACGGTCTTCGAAGAATACGTTGATCAGCACGGACTCGAAGAGATTGCCGAGATCTTCGGACAAGGAGTGCGGATCGACGTCGGCGACATGCTGCCGTCGTCTCACTATGCCGAACGCCTGAGGCGCGTGCCGCCCGCATGGGACAAAGCGTTCGAAGTCAACGCATCGTCTGACGCTGCGGTGCGAGCGGCGTGCGTCGAGTTCGTGCTTGCCGGTCTCTATGCCACTGACCGCATCTCAAGAACGCAGACGCTCGGCGCGATTCGCTATGAGCTGTGAGATCGTTTGGCTCTCCGCGAGCTGAGTTGAGTTGCTTATACCCAGCGCGGGTAACACTGCCCCGTTTAACCGCGACCCTATGGGGAGCGTTTTTCGATGGTCTGCCGCAACTCAAAAGCGCTCCCCAGAGGGTCGCGGTTAAACGTGCCATTCGTTTCCATGCGGAGAATAACGGCAAGCCAACGGCGTCAGCGTTTGCCCTGCTCACAAGCCGTCTGCCCCCGTCGCTGTGTGTGCCACTCGAAGCTCATGACTTCACGACGCGATTACTCTGCATTGGAGAAGTTTGAGTCAGGCGTTGGATCGCGGAGCGATCAATGACTATTCATGCCCACTCAACACGACGCATCCCAATCAGAAAGGTTGAAGCGATGGGCCGCAGCGAAGTGCAGCAAGTATTACAGGCAGTGCGGACGCCTATTGAGCCAGTCCGAACGACGATGGGCTATCGGCTCGCGCTGGCCGTCGTCGCATTTCTGATGGTCTTGCTGCCCCTGATCTATGTGGGTCTGATTGGGCTGACGGGCTACGGCGTCTATTGGCACCTCGTCACGAACACGGGGATCTTGGAGGCGAGCGATCGGCCAAAAGTGAAGATGTTTCTGCTGCTGGCGTATCTGGCGCCGGGCATCGTCGGCGGAATTTTGGTCGCGTTCATGTTCAAGCCGTTGTTCGCACGCCGGCCTCAATATGGCGAGCCGAAGACACTTGATCGCGAGGACGAACCCGTACTGTTTGAGTTCGTCGAAAGTCTTTGCGAAGCGGTTCGGGCACCGGCACCGAAGTCGATATTGCTCGACACTCAAGTGAATGCCGGGGCCGGGTTGACGAGCAGCGTTTTCAATCCGTTCCGCAGTGATCTTGTATTGGTCATCGGAGTCCCGCTCGTTGCCGGGATGACTCTGCGACAATTTGGCGGAGTCTTGGCGCATGAGTTCGGACACTTCGCACAAGGCTCGGGCATGCGATTGGGGCGCGTGATCGACAAGATCAATCACTGGTTCGCGTTTGTGGTCTTTCAACGCGATTCATGGGACGAACAGCTTGCGAGTTGGTCGAAGGAAGGCGATCTGCGAGTCACGTGGGTGTTATGGCTGGCGCGCGGATTGGTTTGGCTGACACGGAAGCTCTTGCACGGATTGATGTTTGTCGGCGCGGCGATGAGCAGTCGCTTATCGCGTGAAATGGAATTCGATGCCGATCGCTATGAAGCTCGATTCGCGGGCAGCAAAGAATTCAAAGCGACGTTTGCCCGACTTCATGAGTTGACGTTCGGCCGTAGTCGAGCGATTGGCGAACTGAACTCGTCCTTCAATGAGCGAAAGCTGGTTGATGACTTCTTCGAACTCGCCTTGCACTACGCCGACTCGCTGACGCCCGAAGAACGTCGCGAGTTATTGCAAACGGCTCTCGATCAGAAGGTCGGAACGTTCGATACGCATCCCTCGGATGCCGACCGCATCGCCAGTGTCAAACGTGAGAACGCTCCGGGGTCGTTTCAACTCGATGTGCCTGCTTCCATTTTGTTCCGAAACTTCGCGGCGACTTGTCGTGCCGAGACATTGGACTTCTATCAGTCAGAAGTGGGCGAAGTGACCGCCAACCAGTTGATCCCGACGCAGGAGATTTTGGCTCGCGGCAAAGCCTTGCAGGAGCAAGACGAAGCGAAGGCACGCGTCTTTGGCGATCTCTATGACTACCACTGGGTCTTGCCGCTCCCGGCCAAACTGGAACCGACAACCGATCCGATCGAGAAAGTTCTTCAGCGAATTCAGCGGTACCGGGAGCGAGTCATCGCCCACTCGGATCGCCACTCAAAGACCGTCGACGAGATCTATCGAGAGCAGACTTTCGATCAGGAAGCGAACCTCGCCGACTTGTTGTTGAACGGCAAGATCACTGTTGGAAAAACGGTGTTTCGCGTGCCCATGACGAACCTCGATGAGGTCCATGCGGTGCGCGAGCAGATCTCGGTGAGGATGGCGGCGGCGAACGAGTCGTTGGGAGTGTTATTGGCGGACTTCACCAAAAGACTGTTGCTCCCACTGACGTTGTTGGAGCATCCCGATGTTGTGGCGCGTGTTCCTAATGCTGCCGAGTTATGGAAGTCGGTGAATCGTCTGATTCGCAAGATTCGTCAACTTCAGCCACATCACGACTCTTTGCTCCGCGTCCGTGATGCCCGAGAACTCATCGAGGACATGCTCAAGCAAATGGAAGGCAAAGAAGATCGCGAGCTCTTTCAGGCCTGCTTGCGTAAGTCGTCATTGCAAGGAGCTGAACTGCTGCGTGAGTTGAAGCCGCTGATGGCCAAGACGCCTTACCCCTTCGAGCACGCTGACGGCGATGTGTCGCTCGCCCACTACTTAATTCCCGAACTTCCCCCAGCGAACGATCTGCAGTTCGTTCACAGCGCGCTGACTCATGTGATGCTAGAGGGATTGCGACTCACAACTCGGCTTGTCGGCGAGTTGTGTGTCATCACCGAGACAGTCGAGACCGCGCTGGGGCTCCCGTTAGCTGACCTTCCAATGAAGACCAATAACGAGTCGTGAGGACCGAGGTGCGCGTTTTGACGTTGCGCATTTCTATGGAGTGCGGTGATTCATCACCGCTTTCCCATTCGGCGGAGCCGTCTTTGTCTTTGTTTTCTCTCCGCTTCGAACGCACCCACCTCTGCGCCAAGTCGACAGAAAAAACAAAGAGCGGCTACGCCGCAAACCCAAAGCGGGGATGAATCGCCGCACTCCACATCGAACAGCGCAACTTCAAAACGTACGCGTCTGAAGAGTTCGTCTGGGACTTGCGAACGACTGTGTCTCAAAGACGAGACCGCTACGTGCCCGCCATTGGAGTCTTGCCTTCGCATGGCTGTAGTATTAACTGCACCGACACAGCACGCGGCCATTAACAGCAAGATTAGGCTCAGCGTTCCATCGGCGGTCATGAGCGGTTCAACTCAAAGACACATACCGCTGATGAACGCTCCTGAAGACGGAGCGAATCAAAGCGGTCTTGAAACGCCGGCCTTCGAAGTGCATGTAATTTCGACGACACTACCAGTGCTCGACGGGGCCGTTCGGGACTTTGATCAGGGCGGTTGCTTGTGTTGATTGGCGCTCGCCGTGACGGGCTCGGAGGGCGGTGCAGATTTCGAAGAACTCGTCGGGGCTTGCGAACCGCCTGAGGCGCGATTCGAGATCTTCAGGGATGCCCAGTCGGGCTCCGTACCAGCCGGCGAACTTGCGGAACATGAAGCAGGCGCGGTCCGCATGCTGCTCGGTCATCAAGGAGAAGTGTCGACGCAAGAAATCCACTTGCTCGTCAGCCGTCGGTTCGAAGTGCGGATCGAGGCCGCGCGCGTGCCGGTCCAAACGCGCGAAGATCCAAGGATCGAGCATCGCTCCTCGGCCAATTGCGACCGCGTGACAACCGGTCTCGGCGCGCATGCGCAGCGCGTCCTCCACCGAGCGGACATCACCGTTGCCGATGATCGGTAGGCGATCGACCGCCTCAACGACGGCGCGGATGCCGTTGAGATCGACTCGGCCTCCGAATCCCTGCTGCCGCGTGCGACCGTGAATCGTGATGGCAGCGACTCCGACTTGTTCGAACTCCGCTGCCAGTTGCGGAGCGGTGATCGCATCGCGCGTCCAACCGAGCCGCATCTTGACCGTCACCGGCAACGAGACCGCGTTGACGACTTGCTCCACCAACTTACAGGCCGGCCCGATCTGACATGCCAGTCGAGCACCGCCGCCGGACCCGCTGACTTTGCCCATCGGGCAACCCATGTTGATGTCGATGCCCTCATAACCGCGTTCGGCAAGCCACTGTGCTGCGTCAGACAAGATGCAGGCATCAGTGCCGAAGATCTGCACGCTCAAGGGCCGGTCTTCAGGATGAGTCTCAATGAGTTCGAGTGATCCGCGTTTGCCCTCTAACAACAACCGAGCATGCACGAGGTCCGTTGTCGCGAGTCCCAATCCGCCGAGTTCTCTCAGCGTGCGGCGAAACGCGAGGTGCGTGTAGCCCGCCAATGGAGCGAGGATGTACCGAGACGCCAACGTGCGCGACCCGATCTGAATATCGGGAGTCTCAGCAGCAACGGGCAGTGCGGCGAGCATGTAATTAAACGTTCCTCAGAGGATGCGGGGGGATGTTGCGTGGAGGGAGAGTGCAGAAGCGGGTGATGGCGGGACTGCGAACTTTGTCTGCGGTTGAGGGCTTCTAAATGACTGAACGAAGACTGGAAGACCGCACGGACTGGAAGTCCATGCTACTCAGGCAGATTCGCCCGAACGTTGAGTGCAGTTCGCTCACCGATTGGCGAGATCCTTCCATGCCCACAAACACGCGAGGAAGAAACGTTTTTCGTTCGACGAGGGCGCGTTCACAAAGTTGCGAATTCGAAGCCTCGCTTGTTCGATCAACACCAACACGTCGGATCGCAAGAAAGCTTCCGTGCGGTCGTAGTCGGCAAGGTGTCGTTTTTCTTGCAGTTCCACAAAGTGAGCGGCCACTTCGCGGATCTCACGCGGGATCATGAAGCTCGTCGGCAAACCCTTTGCCGCAGCGTTCTTCAACGCACCGCCTCCGAATGATTTGCAGGCCGCCTTCATAACCGAGTGCGAGTAGGCTCGCGCGAGGACATTGCGAAGCGGCGTTTGACTGTGCTGAGCCCCAAGTTGGCAAACACAGGCTTCCTCGACCAAACAATGAAAGACGGCGTAGTAGGCCGCCGAGATCGCTCGGCGCAGATTGGCTTGCTTCGGGCGGTACTTGTCTAAGGTCGCGAGCGTTACTGCTTGAGCGAAGAGGTCGTCAGTCATGCTCACACCTCGCTTGCCGCCGCGAGCATCTCGCTGCGCTTCCCCAGAAAGATGTAAGGAAAGAGTCCAATGCCGCGTGCCTGCAAGGCGTCAAAGATCGCAGCCTTCAAGTCGTCAGCGTCTTGAATGGGCAGAGTCTCGACGTCCTCATCCTCATCAAGGATGACTTGCACGCGCAGCGAGTCGTCGCCGGTCCAATCGACGTAGTCATCGACTTCCAGTTCGACGACGCGCGGACGTGCGGGGAGCTTCAGTTTGCTGAGATCCAGTGCTTCGAGAACGGCCGGATTGGAAACCATTGAGTGACTCCGTTTGGGGACGAGTGGACTCCGAACCCAAAGTGCTTGAGGAACGCGATGAGCTTGCGATGTTCTATTTGGGCATGGTTCACGATGAGGTTGCAGAGCCGCGCCCGTCAGGAAGCGGAATCCGTTACGAAATAGCCAAAACTCCGCTTCCTAACGGGCGCGGCTCTGCGACCGAATGCGAGACTGAAATGAACCTCGCCTCTATTTGACGCACGCCAACATTCGATCGCCATATCGTTTCTCGCAAGGAGCCTTCTCGATGGCGACGTTGATGTTGGGGACTGAGGACACGAGTCCGCGCTGCTCCACTTGCGGCTTGCTCGACGCGGGAACGAGATCTTGAGCAAGTCGGTACTCGTCGGACCACAACTTCGCGCGCACCAGCGACTTCGTGCAGTGCAGGAAGACTTCGCGAACTTCAATCAGCAAGCCGGTCTTTGGCACCCGGCCGTCGATCGCATACCGGTCGAGCAACTCGGAATGAACGACGATGCGCGCAAGACCGCTGACTCGCAACGTCTCACAAGCGCCGGGAACTAAGAACAACATGCCGACATGCGGGTTCTTGAGAATGTTGCGCATGCTGTCGATGCGGTTGTTGCCGAGTCGATCCGGCAGGAACAACGTTTGATCGTCGATCACAGTCACAAAGCCCGGCGCGTCACCGCGCGGCGAAACGTCGGCAGTGCCGTCTTCGGCTGCCGTCGAAAGACACATGAACGGCGACGCTTCGATGAACCGCTGACATTCCGAGTCGAGCCGACTCAGCAACTTCCGCAACGCGATGTCTGACGGCGGGCCATAGAGCGCTCGCAACTCGCCTTCGTTTGTCGCGAAGGTCATCTCGGGGAGCATTGCGATCTTTCCTAAGGGTAATTTCGATTGCATGACTAAGTTGTTTCAGACCGCGTCGTGATCCTTAGTGCGAGCAGCCCGGACCGACATCTTGGAAGAAGTCATGCCCTTTGTTGTCGACCAAGATGAAGGCCGGGAAGTCTTCGACTTCGATCTTCCAGATAGCTTCCATTCCGAGTTCGGGGAACTCGACGACGTCGACCTTGCGGATGTTCTCTTTCGCGAGGATCGCTGCCGGGCCGCCGATGCTGCCGAGATAGAAGCCGCCGTGCTTGTGGCAGGACTCAGTGACCTGCTTGCCGCGATTGCCTTTCGCGATCATCACCATGCTGCCGCCCGCCGCCTGAAAGAGATTCACATACGAGTCCATTCGCCCTGCCGTTGTTGGGCCGAATGAGCCGCTCGCGTAACCCTCGGGCTTCTTCGCGGGACCGGCGTAGTAGACCGGATGATTCTTGAAGTACTCGGGCAATGGCTGACCGGCATCGAGTCGCTCTTTGAGCTTTGCGTGAGCGATGTCTCGGGCGACGACGATCGGACCATTGAGCAACAGTCGCGTCGTCACCGGATAGCGATTGAGTTCCGCGAGGATCTCGGCCATCGGACGGTTCAGATCCAATCGCACCGCGCCGTCGTCTTTGCGATGTCGCAACGCTTCGGGGATGTACTTGAGCGGCTCGAACTCAAGCTGCTCGATGAAGACTCCGTCCTTTGTGATCTTGCCCTTCGCTTGCCGATCCGCGCTGCACGAGACGCCGATGCCGATTGGCAATGAGGCTCCGTGTCGAGGCAGTCGGACGATGCGCACATCGAGTGCGAAATACTTGCCGCCGAACTGGGCTCCGATTCCGCACTTGCGAGCTTGCTCAAGCATCTGAGCTTCGAGTTCGACATCTCGAAATGCGCGACCGAGTGCGTTGCCGGTTGTCGGCAGATGATCGAGCCACTTCGTTGATGCGAGTTTGACGGTCTTCATCGTCGCTTCGGCAGAAGTGCCGCCGATCACGAAGACAAGGTGATACGGCGGGCAAGCGGCGGTGCCCAATGTCACCATCTTGGCGGTCAAGAACTCGACGAGTCCCTTCGGATTGAGGACCGCGCGGGTCTCTTGAAACAGGAAGCTCTTATTGGCCGATCCGCCGCCTTTCGCGACGAACAGGAACTTGAACTCGTCGCCATCGCAGCCCATGACGTCGATCTGCGCGGGCAAGTTGGTGTTCGTGTTCTTCTCGTCCCACATGTTGAGCGCGGCGTTTTGTGAGTACCTCAGATTGTTCTCGGTGTAAGCGTCGTAGACCCCGCGCGAGAGTGCCGCTTCATCACCGCTCGAAAAGACGCAATGGCCTTTCTTGCCCATGATCGTTGCGGTGCCAGTGTCCTGACAGAACGGCAAAACGCCCGCGCTCGATACGTCGGCGTTCTTGAGCATCGTGAGCGCGACCATGCGGTCGTTGTCGGATGCTTCAGGGTCATCAAGGATCGCAGCCACTTGCTTCAGATGAGCGGGACGCAAGAAGAAGTTGATGTCATGAAAGGCTTGCGAGGCCAGCAGCGTGAGAGCCTGCGGTTCGACACACAGCATGTCTCGGCCTTCAAACGGCGAGACGCGCACATGCTCCTTCGTCAGTAGGCGGTATTGAGTGTCGTCGTGTCCGAGTTCGAAGAGTTCTTGAAACTGAAACGGAGCAGTGGGCATGTAACGATTCCTCACAGTTGATTTGGACTGCGGCAGCCTGCTGCCGCTTTAGCTCCGGCAGCCTGCTGCCGAGGGGCGGCATTCTGATGCGTCAGCCGCGTAATGGGAGTCAGTCGAAGCGTGCTGCCTGCAACGGCGCGATTCCAATCTAAGACCGTCTTCGCCGTCTGAGTGAAACTCGCTTTACTACGCAGCGAGGATGCCGGTTCGAAGAGTTGTTGCTTGCGGTCGAGCGATGCAGCGAAGCCGCTCCGAAGGGGCGATCGAAAGGCTGGCGCGCGGCAGATGAGAACGTGCCTGCGATTTCTTGTACGACGGACTTGTAGTCCGTCGCGCCCGATCTTCGACGGACGACAAGTCCGTCGTACCAGTCAAAACTCATCCGCTGCTCGAAGATTCCGGTTGACGTTTTATGTTCGAAGTTGGGATGTGAGGTTGTTGCTCGATGCGAGTGTTGTTGTTCGACATTGATGGCACGCTGCTCAATAGCGGCGGCGCGGGACAGGCGGCGATGGAGGATGCTCTTGAGTCGGCCTTCGGGGTGACTCGGCAAACAGAAGGCATCCCCGTCGCGGGGCGCACCGATCGAGCCATTACATCCGACATGATGCAGTTTCATGACATTCCGCTGACCGAAGAAAACAGTGGTCGGCTCTATGCCCACTATCTCCAACATCTGCCGAAGAGACTCGGCACGCGCGGCGGATTGGTGCTGCCCGGAGTGGAGACGCTGCTCGCGCAACTTGCTGCCGAAGCAGATTGCTTGCTCGGTTTGCTGACCGGCAATTTCAAACGCGGAGCCGAGATCAAGCTGAGTCATTTTGAATTGGCGCATCACTTCCGCTGCGGCGGTTACGGCGATCACCATCACGATCGCGATGACGTTGCTCGCGAAGCGAAGAGCGAAGCTCTGCGAACGCTCGGACGCGATGAGCACGATGATGTTTGGGTCATCGGCGATACCCCGAACGATGTGAAGTGCGGTCGCGCGATCGGTGCGCGAGTGGTCGCTGTCGCAACCGGTCACTTCAGCGATGACGAGCTAAAGGCGACTTGCCCCGACTTTCTCTTTCGCGACTTCGCAGACGTCGCCGCCGTGACTGACGTGTTGCGAGTCAGTTCGAAGTGAGCGACAGCTTCAGTTAGGTTCCGATGCCGCTTGAGCCTCAGGTTGAGCCGAGAGACAACTTCCCAGTTGGTGCAACAACTCTGAAGCTGAGGTTTCGATGTTGTGGCGTTTCTTGTCTTCGCCCCGAAGGGGCCTCGGATGTCAGCCTAGGGCAAGCTCGCGATAGCGAGCGCCGCCCTAGGAAAACTGGCAACTCACGTCGTGCCCTGACGGGGCACCGGAATGCGACGATGCCTTCCTGTGCCCCTTCAGGGCACGTTTTCATAGCGTTCTTATTCCTAGGGCGACGCTCCCTTTGGTCGCTTGCCCTAGGCTGATTTCCCGAGCCCCTTTGGGGCAAATACATCGAGCGCGCGATCTGGAAACTGTCCGCGAGTCCGTCCTTTTTCGTCCTTATGAATGGACGCACTCGCGAGTTTGCGGGTCATGCAATCCAAATTACCCCTCGCGAAGAAGCAGACGGCCGAGGGCGGCCATCCTACAACGACGTCCGGGCACGCATGATTGGCTCGCGGACTTTGACTTCATCCTTCAGCTTCAACCTCAGTGAATTCTCAACATGATTTGCGTCAGCATTGGTCGGACTCGACACAGCGCCTTTGTGCAAGAACATCGCAACCTCGCTCAGCAAGGAGCACAGCTTGTCGAACTGCGAGTCGACTGGTTGCGGAACATGCCGAACCTCGCACAGCTCATCACGAATCGTCCGACTCCGGTCATCGTGACGTGCCGTCGCAAGGACGATCGCGGGCGCTGGCTCGGCACTGAAGAGGACCGCCAGAAGCTCTTGCGAGAAGCGATCATCGCCGGGGTCGAGTACGTCGATCTCGAAATGGATGTCGCGCGAACCATTCGTCGTTATGGCAAGACGAAGCGCATCGTGAGCTATCACAACTTCGATGAAACCCCGCAGGATCTCGATGCCATTCATCGGCAGATGCAGCAGTTGGACCCGGACGTCATCAAGATCGTGACGATGGCCAATGCTCCCGGTGATGTGACGCGGATGCTGCAATTGGTTTCGGAAGCGCGCATCCCGACGGCCGGCTTTTGCATGGGTGAACTCGGAGTCCCGAGCCGCATTCTCTGCGGCAAGTACGGCTCGCCCTTCACCTACGCGACGTTCAGCCGCGACCGCGAATTGGCTCCCGGTCAGATCCCGTTCGAGGACATGCAAAACATCTACCACTACGACGACGTCGGACCGGAGACGATGGTGCTCGGAGTGGTCGGTGATCCGGTCGGTCACAGCATGAGTCCGCTCATTCACAACGCGGCGTTGAAGGCTGCCGGGATCGATGCGGTCTATATCCCGTTTCGCATTCCGTCAGGCACGTTGGCGGCGTCACTGCAAGACCTCGACTGGCTCAAGCTGCGCGGCTTGAGCGTCACCATTCCGCATAAGGAAGCGGCAGCAGCACTCGCTCAGCACAGCAACACGATCGCTCAGTCAGTCGGAGCGGCGAACACACTCGTGCGAAATGATCTCGGAGGATGGGACGCTTCGAATACGGACTACGAAGCAATCCTTGAAAGCGTGCTGCTGGGTCTCGACCCGAACAACACTGACCCGTCAAAGCTGATGGGCCAAAAGGTGCTGCTGTTAGGAGCGGGCGGTGCAGCTCGAGCCGCTGCAATGGCGATGGTTCGCAACGGAGCAGTCGTCACGATCGCGAGTCGCACTCACAAACGAGCGACCGCACTCGCTAGCGAAATGGGATGCCAGCATTGCTCATGGGAGAATCGCGGATCGGTCGACCCGCAGATCGTCATCAATTGCACGCCGCTCGGAATGCATCCAAACGTTGACGATTCGCCGATGCCGGCCAATTGGCTGATGCCGGGAATGCTTGTCTTCGACACTGTCTACAACCCCGAGAACACCTTGCTGCTCAAGACCGCGAAGCAGAGGGAATGTCGAACGGTGTCGGGCATCGAGATGTTTGTGCGACAAGCCGCGCGGCAGTTCGAGAAGTTCACGGGGCAACCGGCATCGCTTGAGCTAATGCGCGAGACTCTGCGACAAGCGATCTCTCCGGTGCGGATCAACTATCAGCCGGAAGAGACGTAAGCCGCGCGGCAGTCGAGAACCTAAGGGCGAATTCTTGTACGACGGACTTGTAGTCCGTCGATCTGCGACTGCGACGGACTACAAGTCCGTCGTACAGAAGATCGCCGATAACTTCTCATCTGCCGCTCGCCTTACCGGCGAACTGGGCATCAATGCCGACCGCGAGCCCTATAAACAATCGACTGCTCAACTCACGCTGCCGTTCAATTCATCCCCGCGCCCTGCCGGCGCGAGGACTCCACTGTCTGTGACGTTTCACCTGAAGGACTCATTGCTCATGCCGAAGATCGCGACGTTTTCGTTGAACGGAAAAGGTGCTCCTCATGAAGGCATCCTCGCTCAAGCGGGTTTCGATGTTGTCTATGCCGAGCCCGGTAAGAATCTTTACAGAGAAGACGATCTGATCGAGTCCCTCAAGGATTGCGTCGCGGTCGTCGCGGGGTCAGAGCCCTATACGCCGCGCGTCCTCAAGGCGAACCCGCAACTGCGAGTCATCGCTCGCACGGGAGTGGGCTATGACGCCGTGCATCTTGAGACGTGCGATGAAATGGGCATCGTCGTTTGCACGACTCCGGGCGTGAATCATCACGCGGTCGCTGAGCACACCATTGCGATGTTGATGGGGCTCGGGCGCGGCTTCCCGGCGATCGATCATCAAGTCCGACGCAACGAGTGGAAGCGAGCGGCCTATCCCCGAATCATGGGGCAGACGATCGGCATTATGGGGCTCGGGCGCATCGGTCAGGCGGTTGCGACGCGCGCCGTCGGACTCGGTTTGAAGGTGCTCGTCTACGAGCCCTATCCCAATCAAGAGTTCGTCTCGAAGTGGGGACTCGAACTCGTCGGGCTAGAGGACATCGTTCGCCGCTCCGACTTCTTGACGCTGCACTTGCCGGCAACCGCTGAGACAAAGGGCATGTTCAACAAAGCGATGTTCGCGAAGATGAAGCGGACCGCAGTCATCATCAACACCGCACGCGGAGCACTCATCAACGAGCCCGACCTCATCGAAGCTCTGCAAACCGGAGTCATCCGCGCGGCAGGCTTAGACGTCTTCGCGGTCGAACCGCTGCCGACCGACTCACCCTTGCTGAAGATGGAGAACGTGATGCTGGCCGGACACGTTGCGGGACTCGATCAAGAGTCTCATCACGACACCTTCAAGATGTCTGCCGAAAGCATCGTGACGCTGAAGAACGGCGGCTGGCCGAAAGAGTGCGTCGTGAATCTGAAGGGCGCAACGAATTGGAAGTGGTAGGCAGAGCGGTCGAACTGCGCTCGGCCCCCCCTGCCCTTTCTCAGATGCGGCATCGAGACTCGGTGACGTGAGTCGCGGAGCGCATGAGCTACGTAAGCGAGTCGCTCTGCGACTCGCTTGCTCCGATGCCTGAAGTAGCGACGAATTGGGGCGGCCGTTGTCAGCAATCACGCATCTCTTGTCCGCGATGAACGCAGCCCGATGGGCGTGCGGTTAAACGAGTGGAGTCATTCATGGCCGGAGAGCATCGAGTTCGCATCACTTACTGCACTCAGTGCCGATGGATGCTGAGGAGCGCATGGATGGCGCAAGAACTCCTCACGACGTTTGAGAGCGAGCTGGCGGAAGTCGCCCTCGCTCCGGGAACGGGCGGCATCTTTGAAGTGCGAGTGAACGACGAACTCATTTGGTCGCGCGCCGCTGACGGCGGCTTTCCCGACATTAAAGAACTGAAGCAACGCGTCCGCGATCGAGTCGCTCCCGATCGCGATCTCGGTCACTCCGATCGCAAAGCAGCGGCTGAAACAACGATGTAATTTGCGTGACACAGTTTGTTTAGCCGCGAGCTGGGCACCGACGCCAGTTGGTCCGAACGTGCTAAAGGGCAATGCGTTGCCAAAAACGGTCCTCACCGGGCGGGCCGGCACAATGGGCGAGGAACACTGGTACGACGGACTTGTAGTCCGTCGAACGTCATGAGAAGCGACGGACTGCAAGTCCGTCGTACCCAAAAACGTGGCACCGGGGTCGGGTCTACGAGATTTCGAAATTGGGCGGGGAGCGACTTCGTCAGCGATGAAAGGCTTGCACGCCCAATTTCCAAATGTCGTAGCCCCGACCCCTCGCTGCGACGCTCTCGTCGTGACAGAGGCTCGATGGACAATGCCGTTAATGCATTGATGACATTAGAGCGACCGCGAAGCCCAGTGCTTGATAACAAGCGAGGCGCTCGATCCCTCTGAGTCGCTCCGCCATTGACGGTTTCTCCGCGTCTCAGCTTGACGACCTTCTCGTAGTTTGATTGAGAACCTCATCCCGCTGAGGCTCGGGATGGAATCCCAAGCTACTTGCTGATCGCGATCGCTTTGAGTTCCCGCACCCGCTCGACATCAACTGCTGCGTCAACGTGACTGCCGACTTTGAGCGACGTTCCGACGATCGCTCCCGCCGCATGCTTCAACAGTTGTGGCAGCGTCGCTCCGTTTGCTCCGCTGCCGATTAGGACAGGTGTGCTGCCTGCAACGGCAGCCACTCGCGCGAGCTTCGCAAGATCAACCGGTTGCCCCGTCGCGCTCCCCGACACGATCACCGCGTCTGCCCCGCCGCGTTCGATGAGGTCATGCAATTCATCAACGATGTCTCTGACGCCGAGCGGTGCTGAGTGCTTCACGTCGACGTCGGCGAGAATCGCGATGTGCTCGGCATTGAGAGTCGCTCGCAGTCGGAGCAGTTCATGAGCAATGCCCGTCACAATGCCTTGATCCGTCACGCGAGCACCACACAGCACGTTGACTCGAATGAAGTCCGCCCCGACCGCATGAGCAATCGCGAGTGCCGTGCAGCCATCGTTCCTCAGCACATTAATGCCGAGCTTCGCCTGCGGATGAGCGGCTTTCACTCGCTCAGCGATCGCCGTCAGGTGCGCGACGGTGATTGTTGGCACCGCCCCCGGAAAGAAGGGCGAGTCCCCGAAGTTCTCCAACATGAGCAAGTCGATGCCGCCCGATGTCAGCGCATGAGCATCCGCCAGCACCCGCTGCATCACGACCTGAATCGAACCGCCGAACCGAGGACTGCCGGGCAGCGGCGGCAGATGCAGCATCCCAATCAAGAGCGGCCGCTGAGCGAGCCAGTTAGTAGCGCGAGTCATTCTCATCCTTCGCAGTTGTTGAGCGATTCCGATTCAGGCCGTCAGCCGATCGCGAGTGTGTGTGATCGGTCCCGCAGCGGAAACCCGATTCTTAGAGTGGCCCCCCGTTGAACGAAGGACGTCAAAACGACGGTGCGGGAAATCACCACTCGCCGCAACAACCTTGATGCCGCAGTGATCGCGAACCGGAACTCAGCGCAGCGCTACGTCGAAAGATGGTTTTCCCCGTGCGTGCATCAATTGGGTGCGACCGGAACTCCGGCGCTGAATTCGAGACCTCTCCGTCCGGCTTGCTCGGACGAAAGCAACCACTGGCCAGCTACAGTGCGAGCAAGTAGCAATTCAGTCGTGACTGCCGTCCGGTCAAGGCGGCCGGAGAGCAAACGCCAAATCAGGACGTTATTCCCCGACTGTTCCTAACGTCTCAATTCAGCCCGCATGCTGAGTATTGGTTCTGACGCTGAAGTGCGACGAGTTCTCATACAAAGACACGAAGTGAATACGGTCGCTTCGACTGTATTATTGATTGCACACGATCTGCTCACGGAATCGCTTTCTCATGAAGATCCTCATCACTGCCGGACCGACGCGCGAGTATCTCGACGATGTGCGGTATCTCTCGAATGCCAGCAGCGGACGAATGGGTTATTCGCTCGCTCAAGCCGCGATTGATGCGGGGCACGAAGTGGTGCTCGTCACGGGACCGGTTGATCTGAAGCCGCCGGTCGGCTGCGAAGTTCGCAATGTCGTGACGACGAGCCAAATGCGCGACGCGGCGATTGAAGCCTTTCCTCATTGCGACGGCGTCATCGCGACGGCGGCTGTGTGTGACTACACACCCAAACTTCGCGCGCAAGGGAAGATGACGAAGACCGGTGAGGCGATCACGATCGAGCTCATCGAGACTGACGATGTGCTCGCGGAACTCGGTCGCATGCGTTCGAAGCATTGGGTTGTCGGGTTCGCGTTAGAGGCCAGCAATGCGCGCGAGAATGCGTTGCAGAAGCTGCGCGCGAAGAACTGCGATGTCGTTGTGTTGAATAGCCCGCAAGCGATCGGTGCTGCGGATAACGACGTGCAACTCATTGATCGCTCAGGTGACGTCGCCGCCCATTGGGTCGGCTCAAAGAGCGACATCGCGAAATGGCTGATCGAGTGGGTCTCGGCCAATTTGACTTCGAGATGATGCCGACACGTTTGCCGGGACTGGCTTACGGCGCTTCGTAGGATGGCCGCCCTCTGCCGTCTTTTGCACTCAAGAAATGCAGACGGCCGGGGGCGGGCATCTTACGCGCGATGCATCACGAGAATTCGTCGGCCGCTGTTGAATGAAGCTCGCAGTCGCGTTTTCGACAGAGCACGAGTTCGGAAGCGTCGTTGTCCTCGATTGAGCAAATGGCTGACTGACGGATCGGGCAACGATTCCAAGATTCAATCTACGGCATGCGCGGCCGCTGCTGGAGTTTGAATTACTTACTCTGTCAGAACCGGGCGGGAAGCAGGAGCTTCTCGGAGGTGCGTTCCCAAGCGGAGCTTGGGAACGAGTGCGAGTCGCGGAACTTCGGACCGCGTGCGCGAGAGAGCGTCTTTTCTTCAAACTCAGGATTGAGGTATGACGAGCAACGTTGGGTCATCGGACGACATCGAGTTCTCGGAGTGGACTCAGGAAGTCGAAGCCGGGCGATGGTATGTCGATCTCGGCGGAGTCCGTTTAGGACCGCTTGATCGCGAGTCGCTGCTCGAGATGTATGAGTCGGGCAATCTGCGCACTGACGATCGCATTCAGGATATCAGAACGAAACGTTGGAGTTCGCTCCGCACGCTGCTCGTCGAGTCTTCGCAGCGAACCGATAGCGATACCTCAGGCGGTGATCGGTACTTGTTCTCTGCTCGTGATGAAGGCCGCTCGGACGATTCCATTGAAGAAGCGTTTGATGTCGAAGGCGAGCCGCTTGATGGCTGCGATGAAGCCGATGCTGTCAATTCGAATGAAGGCGTGCCTCAATACTTCTTCATCATCAACGACCGCGAAGTTGGACCGGTGCCGTTTGACACGTTGCAAGAACTCGCCGCGGCTGCAGAGATCGAGCCGACAACGCGCATCAAGCTTGAGTCGAGCATCCATTGGATGACGGCTAAGGAACTAGGAGTTCGGTTCGCAGCTTCGCATGCGCCTCAAGCGAAGACCGCGCCGAAACGCAGCGAGCATCGAGATGTACGCGATCCGAATGTCGTCGAAGCAGAAACCTCGGCAACGGAATCATCGAGAGTAAGCGATCTCAATCGCGCTGGTCGCAGCGTTGCTGAAGGAGCGTTTTGGACCGTGCTCGCGCCGCTGCATTACGTCAGCGCGGTCGTGAGTCCTCTCGGAAGCGTGAAGCGAACGCTCGTGCTCACATGGGCGGCGCTGGCGGGACTCGGAGGATGGCTCGCCTATTCGATGTATTGGGACATCGCGACGACGGCGACGAGCGGAGTCATTCTCATTGGCGACGAGCCGTTGCCGTCTGCGTTGATCACTCTCACCAACATGACGAACGCTGAGACGGCCGTCGGCTTCTCGAACTCAAGCGGCTCCTTCAGCGTGAAGACGATGTCGGGAGATCTGCGGCATGGCCGATACCGCATCACGGTTGTTCGACCGAAGGAGTACGAGTCGTCGAATCTGCCTGCGATCCCGCTTCGCTATCAACTCGTGACCTCCTCAGACATCGACATCGACTACGAGGGGCAGTCATTGCGGATTGAGATCGCGAAGGAATGACGATCTTTTGAGGCTCGTCCTTGCCGCTCATCGCCGCATCAGCAGAATGCTCAGAGTTCCGTTGAGAGTCAGACTGTTCTCCGCATAACGGATCTTGAGATTCGGCCCTTAGTCTGCGAGCACCCAATGGCGAGCCCTTTTCCCGGCATGGACCCGTACCTCGAAACGCGCTGGGGCGACATTCACGGGTCTTTGACGATCTATTCTCGCGACATTCTGAACCGCTCTTTGCCGACGGGTTTAGTCGCGCGTTCTGAGGTTCGATCGATCGTCTTTGAGGATGAATTGTTCCTCCGAAACTTCACTCCGGATGTCTCGGTCTACGAACGCGGATTAGTGGAGCCTTCGGAACCGCGAGGTGCGAAGGTCGCGATTGCGGAATCGGTCTGTGTCGTGACGGAACCAGAAGAGATTCAGCAACGCTTCCTCGAAATTCGCGACGCCAATTCGGGCGGTCGCGTCGTCACGGTCATCGAGTTCGTCAGCCCGAGCAATAAGCGAATTGGCGAGGGACTCGATCGCTATCGCCAGAAGCAGGAAGAGTGTCGGGACGGCGGAGTCAATCTTGTTGAGATCGACCTTACGCGAGCGGGCGATCGCTCGTTGATTATGCCCGTCAACTCATTGCGCGAGTCGTTCCGTTCGACGTACCTCGCGGTCGTGCGACGCGGAGTTGAATGGCGTCGGTCGCATGTCTATCGCCTGCCGCTCCAAAAGCGTTTGGATGGAATTCCGATTCCACTGCGACCGACAGATCGCGATGTCGTGCTCGACCTGCAAGCGCTCGTCGATCAAGCCTACGAAAACGGGCACTACGATCACGATCTCACGTATGAAGAAGAACTCGCGCCTCCGCTGTCGGATGAGGAAGCCCGCTGGGCAAAGCAGTTGATCGCGGATCATCGCGCGGCGCGGAAGTAGTGCGTCTTTAAGACTCAGAATTCGCGGTAGTCGAACTCGTGAGAGTTCGGTGATTCGACGCTCGATCAGAAGTCTCACGACTTCTGCTACCGGAAGCTCATGTCTTGAGCATGTCGTAGGCCGTTTGCGAATCGCTGCAGCGGAGTAAGAAGTGTTACCTGCGTTTGATGCGGCCCTACTTCATCTTGGCACGCTGCTGAAACAGTTCGAGCCATGTAAGCACGATTGCATCGTGCAGAGTGCCTGACTGGCGGCATTCGGCGGGAGTGCGGCCCCAGTAGAAGCCGATCCATCCGGCGGTCAGCGGTCGCGCGCGGTCCATGAATTCTCCGAGTTCCGCTGCTGAGCACTTCAAGAGGAACGTTTCTTCGACAATCACCGGCTTACCGACGTTGAAGCCTTTGAGAGTCTCAAGCTGAGCGTCTTGCTTGCCCTTCTCGGGGTAGAGATGCACCGCAATGAAGTCGAGATCGGGGGCGATCTTCTCGGGGATGAAGCCTGAACTGAGGCCGGGGCGATCGAGACTCCAGTCAACGAGTCCGACGGTGACGAGATGTCGGTCGTCGTGCTTGCGAATCGCGGCCTTCAGATGACGGACCCATTGCTGAGCGATCTCATGACGCGGTCGACCTTTCGCTTCGAGCGCGATGACTTGCACAAAGTGCTTGCCCGCAAAGGCAGGCCCGAGCCAATCAGTCCGTTTGCCGACTGATCCCGGTGAGACCGGCTCGTTCATGAGGTCGTAACAAAAAATGCAGGGCCGCTTCGCACCGCGCCGAGCGATCTCTTCCCAGAAACGAGCCTGCACGTCCCAACGAGCTTGCTCATCAAGCTTGTCGTACCAGTCGGGCACGTCTTGTTTGTGGTAGCAGCCCAATCCCGTCACATCGAGATAGAGGCCGGTTTGCTCGGCGAGCGTGAGCAGCTTTTCAAACTGAGCGAGCGACTCTGCTGCGGGCTCAGTGGCGGTCGTCATGAACTTGCTGACCTGCAAATGAATGCGAACAACGTTCGCTCCGAGTTCCTTCATCTCGCGGAAGTCTTCTTCGACTTTCGGCCATTCATCGACCCAATAGTCCTCAAGCAGTCGACCCGTTTCGTCATGGTCGTAGTTGAATCCGAACGGGACGAACGGCTGCTTCGAGTCGGCAAACTCAAAGCCGCGCTGCTGTTCGTCAACGCGAACGAAGGAGAGCGACTCTGCAACGGCGGCTGAGCACGAGATCGCAAACAAACTAAGGCAGCAAAGAAGTCGCAGCATGAGTTGATCGCCTAAGGGAGAAGTGGAAGGTCGACTTCGCGATGACGGAAGCAAAGAGTGGCACCGGAGAGGGCGGTATGACGCATTTGTTTTCAATCGACATTGAGGCGCGACGGACTGCAACTCCGTCGTACGAACGATCTGGCCGTGATCGCTCGCCGCAGCAATCGGAAGAGGAGAGGTGAGAAGTTACTGATGCGAGCGTTGGCAGTCGCTCTACGTGGCTTGAAGACTGAGGTCGTGAATTCTGTGGCAAGTTGTGGGCGATGATCTTTTGCCTGCAATTCGACTTACATAGGCACATCCGCAGTTCGGCATTGCTATCCGCAGGAAGGCACGACTGTTGAAAAGCGACTTCCTGCGGATGGCAGGAGCCGGACTGCGGATGAATGAGGAGTCGGCTCGATCGGTAACTCAGCCCCGCCTTACAAACGCTTGTCGGTTTGAGGCCGAGCCTCGGTAGTTGTGAATTGCGTTAATCATGCCGCTGCCGCGCATGCGCTTTAGATGCGAGTCGGGCTCAAGTAGTTTGCTCGCTCACTCTGTGTGGCGCGTCGCTCTCGGATGCGACGCACGAGTCTAAGTGCTCGACTTGCCTGCCTCGACATCCCGCCGCGCTCTCATCCACTCACGGAGTTCACGATGATTCTTCGTCTTACCATCGGCGCCGTTTTGGCGACCTGTCTCGTCGTCTCGCAGTGTCACGCTGCTGACAAAGATCAGCCGGTTGCGCCGGATCATGTCGAACGCGTCAAGAAGGGCACGGCGCTCTTTAGGTCGCATGTCCGCGAGACGCTCGAAAAGCAGTGCCTTGATTGTCATGGCGGCAAGTCGCTCAAAGGCGACTTCGATCTTTCGAGCCGCGAGAAGCTCATGGAGTCGGGCTTTGTCAGTAAGACGGCGGCGGACAGTCTGCTTGTGAAACTTATTACACACGCCGAAGAGCCGCATATGCCGCTCAAGGCTCCGAAGCTGCCGGATGAAACCATCAACCGCATCAAGCAGTGGATTGATCTCGGTGCTCCGTATGACAAGCCGCTCGTCGATAAGCCGACGAAGGCGAAAGGGCCGCTTGAAGTCACGGATCGAGACCGCGAGTTTTGGTCGTTCCGTCGCTTGCAGGCGGTCGCCGTGCCGAGCGTGAAGAACGAAGCATGGTGCCGCACTCCGATTGATCGCTTCGTTGCAGCAAAGCATGAAGCGGCGGGGCTCAAGCCGAATGGGCCGGCAGCAAAACGTTCGCTGCTGCGACGTGCTTACTTCGATCTGATTGGCTTGCCGCCATCGCCCGAAGACGTCGAAGCATTCGTTAGCAGCAAGGATCCCGAAGCATGGTCGAAGCTGATCGACAAGTTGCTGGACTCGCCGCAGTACGGCGAGCGCTGGGCCCGACACTGGATCGACATCGCTCGCTTCGCAGAGTCGCACGGTTACGAGCAAGACTATGACCGTCCGACCGCGTTTCATTACCGCGACTTCTTGATCAAGGCTCTCAATCAAGACATGCCGTATGACCAATTCGTGCAATGGCAACTCGCGGGTGATGAGCTTGCTCCCGAGAACCCATTAGCAATGACGGCAACGGGCTTTCTCGGCGGCGGCGCGTTTCCGACTCAGCTCACCGAAGCCGAGTTTGAGTCTGCTCGTTACGACGAACTCGACGATATGGTCACAACGACCGGCGTCGGGATTTTGGGACTGTCGCTCGGCTGTGCTCGATGTCACGACCACAAGTTCGACCCGATTCCGGTGAAGGACTACTACAACGTGATGGCGTCGTTCACGACGGCCATTCGAAGCGAGATCAACCTCGATCTCGATCCCGTCGAAAACAAGAAGCGAAAGCAGGCGTTTGAGGCCGAAGTCGCTGCTCTCGCAAAGCAGGTCAGCGACTACGAAACGCAGCAACTGCCCGGCAAATTCCGTGAGTGGCTTAAGACTTACGATCCGGCTGCAGCGCAGCTCGGAGCATGGGAGCTGCCGAAGATTGTCTCGGTCACCGGCTCGGGTAAGACAAAATACACCGAGCAGAAAGATGGTTCATGGCTCGCGACCGGCAACGCTCCGAATACCGAGACGATCACGGTCGTGCTTGAGACGGCGAATCCCGAAGTGCGTTCGATTCGATTGGAAGCACTCGCTCATGACTCGCTGCCCTCAAAAGGGCCGGGGCGAGCACCGAACGGCAACTTCGTCGTCAGTCATCTTTCGGTCGACGCGATCGCGTTGAATGCACCTGCTGGGGCGAAGCCGGTCAATGTGCCGCTCACGAATGCTCGCGCGACTCATCAGCAAAACACTGGAGGACTCTCTGTCGCTGCGTCGCTCGATGACGATCGCACACAAACCGGATGGGCAGTCGATATGGGCGGCATCGGCAAAGACAATGCGGCGGTCTTCGATGCTCAATCGCCGATCGCGTTTGCCGGCGGTGCAAAGCTCACGATCACGATCGACTGCAAGCACTCAAACCCGAAGCACGCGCTCGGTCGCTTTAGGCTGTCGCTCACTGGCCGATCGGCAGTGAGTCCCGAAGTCGGAAACAATGGACCGGAAGCAGCCGTTGTCGAAGCCCTCGCCGCGATGAAGGCGAAGCCTGATGACGCCGCGCCTCAATGGAAGACGGCCATCAGTTGGTTCGCAAAGAACGACAAAGAGTCGGCTGCACTCAATGACAAGTTGCAAGCTCTCAAAGCAAAAGGCCCGCAACTGGCAACGAGCAAGGTTCTCGTCACCAGCGAGGGCTACCCGCACTTGCCGCATCACGCTGATGGTCGAGGCTTCCCGCACTTCTACCCCAAGACGTTTCAGTTGAAGCGCGGTGATGTGAATCAGAAGGGCGATGAAGCTCAGCAAAGCTTCCTGCAAGTGCTGATGCCGGCGGGCAAGAAGATCGACGATTGGAAGGTCGCTCCGCCTTCCGGATGGGAGCGGACATCGTTCCGCCGCGCGACGTTGTCGAAGTGGATCACCGACGTCAAAGAGGGAGCCGGTCCGCTTGCGGCGCGCGTGATGGTGAATCGACTTTGGCAGCATCACTTTGGACGAGGCATCGTCGGCACTCCGAACGACTTCGGCTTGCAGGGCGATACGCCGACTCATCCCGAGTTGCTCGAATGGCTCGCGAACGATCTCGTGAGCAACGGATGGAAGCTCAAGCGACTGCATAAGCTCATCATGCAGAGCGCGGTCTATCAGCAGTCCGGCGAGTTTGATGAAGCGCGTGCAAAGATCGACCGCGAGAACCAATTAATTTGGCGCCGTGCTCCGCGTCGACTCGAAGCCGAAGCCATTCGCGACTCGATGTTGTCAGTCTCGGGGCAGCTTGATGCGACGATGTTCGGACCCGGCACGCTCGACCAAAACATGAAGCGGCGCAGCGTCTACTTCTTCATCAAGCGCAGCGGCCTCATTCCGATGATGATGCTCTTCGACTGGCCCGAGCATCTCGTGAGCATCGGCCAGCGGCAGACGACCACGATCGCTCCGCAGGCGTTGATGTTCATGAATAGCCCGCAAGGCCGAGTCTATGCCGACGCGTTCGCGAAGCGCTTGCCGACCGACTCTTCAGAGAACGCCGCCAATGCCGTCTTCCGACTCGCCTTCGGTCGCGCTCCGACGGCGAAGGAGCATGCGGCTTCGATCGCGTTCCTCACTCAGCAGGAAGCGAAGTACAAAAACGAGGGACGGACAGACGGTGCTCAGACCGCGCGCGTTGATCTCTGCCAAGCGGTGATGGGGATGAACGAGTTCGTCTATGTCGATTGAGACCGAGAGCTGACATGAGCGGCAGTTGAGAACCTACCGGCGAATTTCTTGTACGACGGACTTGCACTCCGTCGGGCTTCTTCTTCGACGGACTACAAGTCCGTCGTACCGGTATCCCTCATCTGCCGCTCGTCATTCCGCTTGCCGAGCGGCAGACGATCCCTCTTCGAGCCGTCTTCATTCGCAGCGGTTCCGCAGCGGCTGCAATTTCTGTTGCACCTGCTAGCTCGCTGAGCATCGCGGCCAGCTTGCTAGGCAGCCGCCGTTCGAGCGAAGTCTCACCGAGTCCGATCAAGCGCTCGGCATGCAGTCGCGAAACGCTACGAATTAAGGGCAACGCCGATCGTTCTTAAATTCGCTCTCTCGACTGGCACACCGACTGCTTTCGCTTAGGCAGTGTCGGCTGGGGGAGCAGCCGAGAACGGTCTGCGTGGGATCGGACTCGGACGAGCGCCTGCTTTCCCCAGTCGACACTTTTTCGTTTTCGCAGAAGGAATCGTTGTCATCAGTGTGTCATCGCGATCGACGCTTCGTACCGATCGGCAAGGCGATAATGGCGCTGCTCTCTGACGTCATTAAAGTGCGATTAAAACGTCATTAAATGGCACGCACCGCAACCCCAAAAGACGCACGTTGCGCGGAGATCGTAAGGCGTCACGACTGCAATTCTCGCCCGCAATGCTCGCAGGTCTTCCATCCGATTGACGTTTCGTGCCCGCAATGAAAGCACTTCAAAGTGCCGCCTTCGGATTCCGCATCGCTGAGTGAGTTTGCTCCGAAGCCAACTCCGAGCGTGAGCACGGTCATCGCGATTCCGATGACAAAGAGCGGGCCGAGCATCCATAGCCACCACCACCACATGAGTTGCTCTCCCTTGAAGAGTTCGGTCGAAGTTCAGCGTCTCGATCGGACTATAGATCGCGCGGCATGCGTTCGCGCGACATGAACTGCAACGACTCGCTGCACTCGTTGAATCTCGCGTCAAAGCGACGGAATGCTGACTTACAACTCAGCGGAGCAGTGAGCGCAGTTCGCGCGGTCCGCAGGCGTCTCGCGCCCGCAACTGGGGCAGCTCAAAGTCATTCCGTGAGCAACGTGTCCGCCGCCTTCTTGTGAACTCGACTTCCCGCTGCCAAACAGTCGTGCGACCACAAACAGTCCGCCGCCGAGCACAACAAACACGATGATGATCCCGAAGAAAGAAATTCCGACGCCCATGCTCTGCTCCGATGCTGAATGTGAGACGCACCTCGGGAATGGTTATTACATCGCCGACAACAATCGCGACGGCAAGTTCTCTACGCGCTGAGTTAGCCCGCAAACACTTCCGTCAGCAAGCGCCGATAGGCCGACTCATGCTTCGGGAAGATTGATTCGAAGTGAGACCGGTCAGTCGCACCATGTTGGAAGCGGCGCTTCTCAAAGACCGGCATCGTGATCCCGGTGATCTCTTCAACGCCTCGGCGAGCAATCTCGCCTTTGAGTGCATACAGCTTTTGATGATCCCAGTTCGTGAGTTCGATGAACGGGATGCCTTCCGCGACCTCAATGACATTGGGCAGCGCAAGGGGACTAAATCCGTTGAAGCCAAACTTCTTCGCGGGCGCCGACGTTCGCACGTGACCGCGACTCTGTCCTCCGGAGTACGTCAGCGAGTGCTTGATCGCATTCACGCCCCAACCTTCGTGATACAGCATCTGATTGTTGAGCACGCTGCGAATCGTCAGCTCCGAGTTCTCTTCGATCGGATAGTCCTTCAAGTTCTCGTCGCCGCCGTCGCCGTCAGCCAAATACTTCCAATCGGGATAGCGCTGCCGAATGCCCCGACACAAAGCGAGTCCCATTGTCGCGGACTGCACATCGAGCGGTTTGTAGTCCTCAATCACTCGAATCGTTTCGCGCACATTCAACTCTGACGTGCGAGCTTCGATGACCTCTAAGAACAAACCGAGATCAACCTCATCAAGGAATCTCGCCGCCTGCTGAGCATCGGGACTGAGCGACCGACCGTCGTCCGTCACAGAGAGCGTAAATGCTTTGAGTCGCGCCGGACTCGCGCCGCGTTTGAGTAACAAGTAATACAGCACCAGGAAGACGGCTCCGCTATCAACGCCGCCGGAGAACATGACGCCGATCGGAGCTTTCGCATCGTGCTTGTCGATCACGTCGAGCCACTTCGAGCATTCATCAGCGAGCGCTCCGATATACCGACGGGCGATCTCATTAAGGTCCGTGCTCCAGCGATTGCGAACCGGGTCAAAGTACCGAGTCAACTGCGGGTTCGGATCCGGGCAACCGAGCAGCGCGATCTCAACGATGTGATGCGCCGGGACCATCCGCGTGTACGACGGATGAAATTGATCGTCGAGTCCCTGCTGCTTGAGCCACTGCGCGATCTCGTCAATGCGTTCGGCAACGATGAGGCACGGGCCATCAACCTTCTTCGCAAGGAAGTATCTCATCGGTCGACCGATCGATCGCGCCATCCGCACGATGTGCCCGCGCTTATGC